>NZ_JBFRQW010000026.1:0-61390 GCF_041472735.1 Vibrio sp. 10N.261.46.E11 | reverse complement strand
GGAAAGCCGCGATGAACCTATTTTTTTAGCTTTCCGAAATAAATTAATATTAGTTGTTGGTGCAAAATAAGTGTCGAATCATTGCATGCTACAAGCAAATTAATGCGAGTCATTTTATAAATAACGAATATTTTAGGTGTTTAATTGGCGCTGTTACCTACAGTTGTTTTTCAAAAGAATTTAAGTGGCGACATAAAGTGTCATTTGCTTCAAATATCTTAAAACAACAACTTAAGGGACTGCGAACATGCACCTAAATCAAGGAAGAGTGGCCAAAAAGGTTTTTACACTCAGTACTCTCACTGCGTCATGCTTAATGGCGTTCAACAGTTATGCGGCTGTTGATTGTTCAACGTTAGAAACGTGGGATTCTGCCACGGTTTACATCGGTGGCGACCAGGTTTCACATGACGGCAGCGCGTACGAAGCAAATTACTGGAATCAGAACAACAACCCAAGTCAATTTGAAGGTGACTACGCACAGTGGAAAAAGCTAGATGTGTGTAGCGGCAATGGAGGTGGAGGTACACCAAATGAAGCACCAACGGCTTCGTTAACGACTCCATCGGCCTCTGACCTGATCACAGCAGGCGATAACCTGGTGTTGAGTGCAACGGCGCTAGATTCTGACGGCAGCGTCACTTCGGTTGAATTTTTCATTGATGGTGCTTCAGTCGCGGTTGTAACAGCTGCACCTTTCGAAACGACTTGGGCAGCTACGTCTGGTAATCATCAGGTTTCAGTTGTTGCAACAGATAATCAAGGCGCGGCTAGCTTAGCGAGCGCGGTCTCAATTTCTGTCGATTCAGTTACACCTGGAAATGAAGCGCCGACAGCTTCGGTTGCGCTTTCAGCAGCCTCTGTCAATGTTGGTGGTGTGATAACGCTTACCGCAACGGCAGCAGACAGTGATGGCACGGTTGATAAAGTTGATTTCTATGTGGCAGGTTCTCTTGTTGGCACTGCTGCAACTAGCCCTTACACGTTAGATTACACAACGACTCAAGCCGGCACGTTATCTATTTACGCGAGAGCAACGGACAATCAAGGTGCGACAGCAGATTCAGCGCTGGCTTCTTTGACGGTGAATGGCGTACCAACGGTGAGCACTTGTCGACCTGATGGCTTGTATCAAACTCAAGGTGTCAAAGTTCCTTACTGTACGATTTACGATGATGAAGGCCGTGAGAAAATGGGCGCGGATCACCCACGTCGTGTTATTGGCTACTTCACAAGCTGGCGTGCAGGAGACGACCCACAAGCCGCTTATTTGGTTAATGACATTCCTTGGGAACAACTCACACACATTAACTACGCATTCGTAAGTATCGGCTCTGATGGCAAAGTAAACGTGGGTGATGTAAACGATCCAAATAATGCTGCTGTAGGTAAAGAGTGGCCAGGTGTGGAAGTTGACCCAGCATTAGGCTTTAAAGGTCACTTCGGTGCACTTGCAACCGCGAAGAAAAAACACGGTGTGAAAACGTTAATCTCAATTGGTGGTTGGGCTGAAACGGGGGGACACTTTGCGACTGACGGTAGCCGAGTTGCGGATGGTGGTTTCTATACCATGACGACCAACGCAGATGGCTCTATCAACCATCAAGGTATCGAAACATTCGCGACTTCAGCGGTTGAAATGCTTCGTAAATACCAGTTCGATGGCCTAGATATTGACTACGAATACCCAACTTCTATGGCGGGTGCTGGCAACCCATACGACAAAGACTTCATGGAACCACGTCGTCAGTACCTATGGGCTTCGTACCAAGTGTTGATGAAAGTACTGCGTGAGAAGCTTGATGTGGCGTCTGCTCAAGATGGTAATCATTACATGTTAACTATCGCGGCTCCTTCTTCAGGTTACTTATTGCGTGGTATGGAAACGTTTGATGTCACCAAGTATCTCGATTACGTAAATATCATGTCTTACGACCTTCACGGTGCGTGGAACGATCATGTTGGTCATAACGCTGCTTTGTTTGATACAGGTAAAGATTCAGAGTTAGCACAGTGGAACGTTTACGGCACTGCGGCTTACGGTGGTATCGGTTATCTGAACACAGATTGGGCTTACCATTACTTCCGTGGTTCAATGCCAGCAGGTCGTATTAACATCGGTGTGCCTTACTACACGCGTGGTTGGCAAGGTGTCACGGGTGGCGAAAATGGTCTTTGGGGCCGAGCTGCACTACCAAACCAAGCTGAATGTGCGGCGGGTACAGGTGAAGGTGAGAAAAACAACTGTGGCCATGGCGCAATTGGTATCGACAATATGTGGCACGATACTGATCCGAAAGGTAACGAAATGGGCGCGGGTTCAAACCCAATGTGGCACGCGAAGAACCTAGAGAAAGGTATTTGGGGTTCTTATGCGGACGCTTACAAGCTTGATCCTGTGAACGATCCAACGGATGTTCTAAGAGGCACTTATACGCGCAATTACGATAGCGTGGCAGTTGCCCCTTGGTTGTGGAATGCAGAGAAGGGCGTATTCCTTTCTACGGAAGATAAACAGTCTATCGATGTGAAAGCGGACTACGTTATCGACAAAGAAATCGGCGGCATCATGTTCTGGGAACTAGCAGGGGATTACAACTGTTACGTACTCGATGCGAATGGTAACCGAACTTCAATCGATACCACTGAGCAAGCGTGTAACAGCGGTAACGGTGAGTTCCACATGGGTAACACAATGACGAAAGCTATCTACGATAAGTTTAAGTCTGCAACACCATATGGAAACAAAGTAGCGACGGGTGCTACCCCAACGGAAGCACTCGATATTACGGTCTCTGTAGGGGGCTTCAAAGTCGGTGACCAAAACTACCCAATTAACCCTAAGATCACGTTCACGAACAACACAGGGCAAGCGCTTCCTGGTGGAACAGAGTTCCAGTTTGATATCCCAGTATCAGCACCTGATAATGCGAAAGATCAATCGGGCGGTGGTTTATCTGTGATTGCTTCTGGTCACACTCGTGCCAATAATATTGGAGGCCTAGATGGCCCGATGCACAGAGTAGCGTTTACGTTACCTGCATGGAAAGAGCTTCCTGCTGGTGGTGTGTATGAACTCGATATGGTGTATTACTTACCAATTTCTGGCCCTGCTAACTACACAGTCAATGTGAATAGTGTCGATTATGCATTTAGCTTCGAGCAGCCTGATTTACCACTGGGTGATATTAGTTCTGGTGGGGGTAACCCTGGTGATGGCGGTACTAATCCAGGTACGTGTGATACTGCAGGTTTAGTTGTTTATCCTGATTTACCTCAGAAAGATTGGGCGGGCAATCCAAGCCATGCAAATACGGGTGACCAAGTGGTCCACAAGGGTAGTATTTACAAGGCAAATTGGTGGACAAGTGCAGAGCCAGGTAGTGACGGCAGTTGGACTAAAGTGTGTTCTTAACCTAATGTTAAGTCATCCACTTTCAGACAGCAGTTCGTATTAATAGGCTATAAATACGAATGCACTAAAGTCAATCTATCAACAAGTTAGTCAGGTTTAAGTGAATAACTTAAACATCTGATTAAAACGCCGAACTGAATTCAGTTCGGCGTTTTTGCTATAAGTCACAGAACGTACATAGAAACACCACAAAATATCGACTCTCGTTCAGTAAAAAAGATAAACATGATATAAATAAGCCACTTATTATAAAAATGCGTAGCCCAAAATTAGAATAATATGAGGTGATTTTGAAAGTCAGACGTAAATATATCCTCAATTTTTCCATTGTGTTGGCACTCGTATCTCTGGTCCTCTCTGCGATCCAATTGAATCGGACCAAAGAATCACTTTTAGAATCTAACCAATTCTTTTTTCGAACGATTGTGAACGCAAGCTACGACATCGTAGACACCACAGTTAATGAAGCAATAAAAACCTATCTTAAAGGAGTAACTGATACGGTTGCTTCTCACACGCTACGTCTTACTCCAGACAAAGAAGTCAAAGATATCAGTCGAATTGCCAATGAGTTGGTTATTGGCGAGTCTGGCTATATCTATTTGATGTCACCTCAAGGTGTCCACCTGTATCACCCGTTTTTACAAGGGCAAAATCGTGCGCACCTAACCCATATCCAACAACAGCTAAGTTTAAAGTCAGGAATGACCCAGTACTCTCATGCTAACCCACATGAAGTCGGCAAGCGCGCTAAGGTGGCCTATTCAGTAAGACTTCCGAGTGGAAACACCTTGGTGGCGACGACCTATAAAGACGAACTCATGTACTTGGTCGACATCGAAGCGCTTAAAGATAAGCTCAGAAAGTATTCATATGGCGATAGCGGCTATGTATATATCGTTGATTTACAGGGTGAACTGGTCCTCCAACCCAATTTTGAACATGAGCATTTGAAAGCCTTAATTGGCAATTCATCAGAGTTGCTCATCGACAAGGTAGGTGCTGCGCCTGAAGGGCATTTTAGTTACTCTGTTTCAGATGAAAACGGCACAACAAGTAAAAATATTTTCTATAAGTTCTACCCATATTTGAATTGGATCATTTCGGCTGGAGTCTTGGAGCAAGAGCTCAACAGAAACCACAGTTTATTGCTGGTGAGTCTGATGACCTTGGTTATCAGTTTGCTTAGTATCATAACCGTTTTGGTGCTTTATCTAAGGCATCGTCATTTAAAGATCCTAGATGTAGCTAGCTTAGATTATCTTACTGGGTTGAGTAATCGGCGAGACTTCATTTCCCAGGTCAAGATGAGAATTTTAGAGTGTTCGCCTTATCCTCTAAAAGATGTTGGTATAATTCTTCTAGATATTGACCATTTTAAATCGGTAAATGATCTACACGGGCATGCTGAAGGCGATAGGGTGATCTGCTCCGTTGCAAAAGTATTGAAACAGTTTGCAAATGAAAATCGTCTAATTGCTCGCTATGGCGGCGAGGAATTTGTTTTTGTGACTTTTGATTGCGACGAAAATCAATTGTACGAATTGTCGGAAGAGCTGAGACGTAGCGTCGAAAAAATTGAGGGATTAGAGTTACCTGTAACGGTCAGTGTCGGGTGTCGTTACGCACATGCGTTGTTCCACATAGAAGGGACGATAGACCAAGCTGACAAAGCACTTTATCAAGCCAAAGAGAATGGGCGCAATAACACTCAGGTATACAGAGAGAGTCAATATGGTATAGCCTGCAATTGAGGTTTTCTAAAACGGATAAGCATGAAAAAGCCCAAATAGAAGGTTCTATTTGGGCTTTTTTAGATTTGTTTGAAAGTGCTAATCGCTAATTTAAGCTTTTGCTGCTTTCATCGCTTCATTTTTTTTTTCCTTTTGCATTTTTGCCAGGAAGTAGATGTTCACACAAGCGATGAAACCGTTGGTAGCAACCACTGGCCATGCGTCAATCATAACGCCGTAGGCTGTGAATAGGGTGCAGCCAACAAAGTTAAGGACACGCAGACGCACGATATCTTTCATTGTTAATGAAATTGCGACCATAATAGATGCCGCGTAACCTAAAATTTCAACCATATTGAATTCCATTGTGTGACCCTCTTAAATTTGCCGATACTTTATCGGTACCAATTCTTCTCTTCATGAGATGGTTGAGGAAGCTCCATGCCCCGAATGGTTTGGTTATGTTTAACTAAGTTTACTATACCGAGTCAATTTCTGTGAATAAACCCCCAAAATGAGTAGAAGTGAAGGTTAGCGATTACGCAAACGTTTAATGATCTTTCTGTTAATATAATTACTGTTTATGTTGAAGGTTAAATTGATAGTTATTCTTGTATAGGAAAGGACGCCACGAATGATAAAACGTTCTATTTGTGCAACAAAAAGCATAAAAAAAGCCGCTCTATTGGTGTTAATGGCAGTTGGACTGACCGCTTGTACGACACAAGAACAGCCAACAGTATATGACTATGGTGTGGTGACCAGTGGTGACTTCGAGTTCATGAAAAATGGGGTGAAGACATACTCGTGGCACCCGGAATCGGAACAGGTATACCTTTCGCAAAAATACGATGAAACTGTAGTGACCGATATGGTACGTGACGCGATTGAAGATCAGCTGTCTGCGAAAGGATATAGCTTAGAGCAGGGAAGCGGTATTGGCGATGTGGTGGTTGGTTTCGGCCTAGCTGAAGAATCAGAGCTCAATGATAATTCGATTTTTGATGCGGTTCAGCTTTCTACTGGTGTTCCATTCTATGATGGCAAAGGTAAATTGGCCGAAAAAGGTTCACTGTACATTGTGTTCTCGGTGCCGAATTCAGAAGTGATACAGTGGCGGGCACTGGCGCAGTCTGGTATTCAACCACAACTGGAATCTGGCGAAAGCAAACAACGCATTTCAGGCTTTGTAGAGATGCTATTTAGACGCATGCCCGAGCGCTTAAACTAATTATTTAATATATTCATTGAGTCAATATTATCTGTCTAAAAAACGGACAGAACGCAGATTATACTTTTTTATTTGTAACTAAAGGTACATTTGCGTAAAGCAACGTAAAGTTCGCGCTTCTTTTGCTAGCATTTGTCTATACTGGACAAAACGTTAACTTAGGTTTGATTCAATGAAACTGTTCTCCAAATACTCTCTCCCTCTATTAAGTATATTCATTGTAAGTAACGCCGCGATGGTTAGTAATGCCGCCGTCGCAGCACCTTCTATCGTACCAACTCCACCTAGCTTAGGTGCGAAAGGGTATGTGTTAATCGACTTCAATTCTGGTGATGTGCTTGTCGAAAACAATGCACACACTAAGTTAAACCCAGCAAGCTTAACCAAGCTGATGACCAGTTATGTTGCTGGCCAAGAGATGAAGCGAGGCAACATCTCTGCGGACGACCAAGTTCGTATCAGTGAAAACGCATGGGCGAAGAACTTCCCGGACTCTTCAAAGATGTTCATTGAAGTGAATACTGATGTGGCGATGATGGATCTGTATCGCGGTTTGATCATTCAATCAGGCAACGATGCGAGTGTTGCGATTGCCGAGCACGTAGCTGGTTCACAAGATGCTTTTGTAGATTTGATGAACTCTTGGGCGACCTCTCTGAAATTGGAAAATACCCATTTCGCTAACGCACACGGTCTAGACGCCGAAGACCTCTATTCGACTCCTTATGATATCGCGTTGCTTGGCCGAGCGATTATTAAAGATCTTCCTGATGTGTATGGCTTATACAGTGAACGCTCTTTTAGCTATAACGGCATCACACAACACAACCGTAACGGCTTGCTTCGTGATAGAAGCTTAACCGTTGATGGTATGAAGACAGGCTACACATCTGGCGCTGGTTACAGTTTAGCGAGCTCGGCGACACAAGGTGAAATGAGACTTATCGCGGTGGTTATGGGTGCATCGAGCGTTAAGAGTCGTGAGTCAGACAGTAAACAGCTATTGAGCTACGGCTTCCGCTTCTTCGATACGCTAAACCCGCATCAAGGCGGCGATCAAGTAGCAGAAGAGAAGGTGTGGTTTGGTGATCAAGAAACATTGAAGCTTGGTGTTGCTGAAGATACGTTTATCACTTTGCCTAAGTCAGACAGTAAAAAGCTGACCGCGTCTATCGAGTTGAGCTCTGAACTGAAAGCGCCGATTGCTGAAGGGCAAACTTTAGGTGTGGTTCACTACACAGTCGATGGCGAAGATGTTCAAACTCAACCTTTGATTGCGCTTGAAGCGGTCGAGCAGGGCGGGTTGTTCAAGCGTTTAATGGATTACGTTAAGTTGTTCTTCGCGAGTCTATTCTAGATAGTGCTTCTAGCTAGCTAAATGAGAAATCTAACGGGTGTTGTGAGTCAATCACAACGCCCGTTTTTAATTTTGTCAGCCCGAAAACAGTGTTGGCTGTTTTCTTTATTAGCCGTGGAGAGCGGTTTCGATTACTATACGCAAAATTTAGCAGTGTAGTCACTTATGACCATAAAGATAAAGAACATCACCGAACCTGAAGTAACTTGTGCCAATTGTCAGGCGTGCTGTTGTCGTTTAGAGGTTATGATCATCACAGACACTGGGGTTCCAGAAGAGCATATCGCTTACGACGAATGGGGCGGTGAAACCATGAAACGTCTAGATGATGGTTGGTGTTCAGCGGTAGATAGGGAAACGTTGATGTGTACCATCTACGAAAATCGGCCATGGATCTGCCGTGAGTTCGAAATGGGCTCTTTCGAATGCGTTGACCAGCGCAAAGATGTGATGGGCTAAGTGTCTGCAACATTGACGTTAGTAGCGAAAGTACGCAACCGAGCTGTGATAAGCACATTAAAAAATTAAATTTCAGGGTTCTATATCTCAAGCAGATTTAGAACCCTGATGCGTTTAACGAGACAAAAATTTTAGTGCGGTAATAGTTTTAGCAGGATAAGAACAGCTTAAAACTCAGAAGGCACTTCAAACTCGATCCACTCGCCAGTTGTTGGGTGAACCAGTTTAAGGTAGCCCGCATGAAGATGTAGACGTTCGCGCTTGTAGCCATAAAGGTCGTCACCACGAATCGGAACACCAAGACCTCGTGGATGAGCACAGTGAACACGCAGCTGGTGAGTACGGCCTGTTTTAGGGTACAAGTGAACCTTGGTTTTGCCGTTGTTAGTGCTGACGGTTTGCCAATGTGTTTCAGCGTTGCGTCCGTGATCATGGCAAACTAACTGTCTTGGTCTGTCTGTGATGTCACCGCGCAAGGGCAAGCTAATATCGCCAGATTTACCGTGGATTTCGCCATCAAGCAGAGCGGTGTAACGTTTATCGACTGTTCTATCAATGAATTGCTTCTGAATGTGTTTGTTTGATTCTGCCGTGAGCGCCAAGATCAATAAGCCTGACGTCGACATGTCTAATCTATGGATGATCAAAGGCCCTGTTGCATCGGGGTAACGCGCTTTAATACGTGTGTAAACCGAGTCTTCAATGAACTTACCCGGAACAGACAAGAACTCCTCGGGCTTATTCACTACAACGATCTCTTCGTCTTCATAAACAATATCAAACGATTTACCCACCGCAGGGTTCACGATAAGCGGATTATCTTCTAACTCAATTCCGCTTAGCTGGTGGTCGAGTATCTCGAAACTTTTACTTTGGCAAACAGGGTAAAGGTTTCCGTGTTGTCGAATGATATCTGTTGGCGGCAATCCCCACCAAAATTCAGATAAAGCTAATGGTTTAAAGCCGTGTTCAAAAGCAAAATTTAGCAGCTTAGGCAGGCAGCAGTCGCCAGAGCCTTCAAGAGCGTTTTTGCCATCTAACAATTCAAGCAGGTTCTTTGATTCGAGAGCTTGGTTGATAAAGCGATAATGAGACAAACGTTGCGCTTCTAATTCGGCTGAGATCGCTTGGTACTCTTGCTTGCGGCTCTTGAGTTCGCTTTCGATAGCATCAACTTGCGACTGGCGTTTTGCGATCTTTTGTTTCCACTCGATTCTAAGTGTTTTTAAGTCGCGTTTCTCTTGGCTGCTTTGATTGCCTAATTGTTTAAGCAGGTCAGCGGCTGAATCAAGATTCCCCAATGCCTTTTGTTGATTGGCTTGTTCTCTGAGTTCGTTACGCTGAGCTTTGTTTGCTGCCATGGCTAATTGAAAGGCTTCGGTAGATTGTGCTGATTCTATTTTTAACTCTTCAAGTTCAGTCAATAATGCGTCTAAGTTTTGCGTTTGTTCGAGGTTCGCAATGTCGTTCGCTAATGTTGCTTGTTGGGTTAGGCCTTGCGTGTTGAGTTCTTCAAACTGCTGCTTATCAAAAGCAGAAGGAACAAAGGCTATACTCGATAGCTGAGGTTCCAAAGACAGATCTAACTGCAAACCTGAAAACGCAGAAAGGTAGCCTAGCTCTTGAGTTGTTGGATCCTGAACAAGAAGTACTGCATAGAGGTTGCCTTGCGAGGTTTCATTCATACCACAGTCGAGTAATGACTGTTGAAGCTGCTGCATTGCTAACTCACACATTGGGTGCGGAGTATAGTAATACGGAAACGTAAACCGAGTGGGTAGCGATAAGTCTTGGTTCGCTGGTTGGTTTAAAGCGTGCAGTGATGTGTATTGAGCAAGGTTTGCTGACATGAAAATCAAACTCTATGGCTGTTCAGTTAGAGTTCGGTATTGTTGTCGAAATGAAGGCAAATGAGAAGCCAAAGCGGAAGATAAATCGGCTTTGGCTTCATTTAGTTGCTTGTGCTTATCCTAAGCGCGCACGAGCTTGATTGAAACTCGATCAGTTCGAGTGTTCTAGCTCCAGTTGCTCTGCTTTTTGGTAAGCTGGGTGGCTCGTTAAAAGCTCACCGTATTTAGCGATGTTCGGGTAGAGCGCAGTCGCACCAAAATTACCAACGATTTCTACGATGAACGACATCATAAAATCGGCACCTGTTAGAGTATCAGCAACAAGGTAAGTTTTACCTTCAAGTGCATTATTCACGTAAGTTAAGATCTTTTGGTTTTCATCGTCTGCATAACCGCCTAGAAAGTTAGTTTCACAGCCGTCTTTCATCACGAAGATCTTAAGTAGCATTGGCAGAATACCAGAGCTTTCAGCGAAGTGAAGCCACTGTGAGTATTCCACGTAGTCAGCGGTGCCGCGCACTGGTGCGAACTTACCTTGACCGTATTTGTCGATTAGGTACTCGGTGATAGCACCAGATTCGCTGATAACAACACCATCGTCTTCAATGACTGGAGATTTACCAAGAGGGTGAACAGACTTCAATTCTGGTGGCGCTAGAAACGTTACACTGTCTCGTTGGTATGGTTTGATTTGGTAATCTACTCCAAGCTCTTCGAGTAGCCAGATGATGCGTTTTGAGCGAGATTTGTTTAGGTGATGCAAAGTAATCATGATTTTACCTAGTTAACTGGTTCAGTTTTTGAATTTATTTAGCTTCGTTTGTTTTGATAACAAGCTTACCGAAGTTTTGGCCTTCCAATAGACCCATGAATGCTTGTGGCGCCTCGTCTAGGCCTTCAACTAGGTGCTCACGGTAATGCATCTTGCCTTGAGACAACCATTCTGTCATTTGAGTTGCAAACTCGTTGTAACGGGGCGCGTAGTCATCAAAGATGATGAATCCTTGCATCTTGATGCGCTTAACTAGCAGAGTACCCATTAGGCTAGACATGCGATCTGGACCTTCAGGAAGTGATGTCGCGTTGTATTGAGAGATAAGGCCACAAACAGGTATACGAGCGCCTGTGTTTAGAAGCGGCATTACCGCATCGAACACCTTGCCGCCAACGTTTTCAAAATAAACGTCGATGCCGTTGCTACATGCTTTAGCCAGTTGCTCCGCGAAGTCGTCGGCTTTGTGGTCGATACATTCATCAAAACCAAGCACTTCTTTCGCGTACTGACATTTCTCTTGACCGCCTGCAACGCCAATGACGCGACAGCCTTTTAGTTTGCCGATTTGGCCAACGGTTGCGCCTACTGCACCTGTTGCAGCCGCAACGACTAACGTGTCGCCTTCTTTAGGTTGGCCGATATCAAGTAAGCCCATGTACGCAGTAAAGCCTGGCATACCCATGATGCCTAGTGCGTAAGAAGGGTGTGTTGGCTCTTTACCTAGTTTGATTAGGCCTTCACCATCAGACACACCAAGATCTTGCCAACCGGTGTAAGCCAGTACCCATTCGCCAACTTCATAATCGCTGTTGTTTGACTCTTCAACCTGACACACGGTTGCACCAACCATTACTTCATCAATCGCAACTGGATCAGCGTAAGATTTTGCATCGCTCATTCGGCCACGCATGTATGGGTCGAGAGAAAGGTAAACTGAGCGAAGTAACATCTCGCCGTCTTTAATTGTTGGTGCGGCTACTGTCTCCAAACGGAAGTTATCTTGAGTCGGTGCGCCTACTGGGCGAGAAGCCAATACGATGCGGCGATTGTCTTGTTGAGTCATTGGGTATCCTTAATTTTATATTATGTTTATTTAGAATTAGACCAGTCGTCTAGTCTTGTTGTCTAAAAATCCCGCCGTCATCAAATGATAAGAGGGCGGGTTATCTTTCGTTAGTAAAGACTAAACACAGTACGTGGTTAGTTTTTACCTTTTAAAATCTGTTGGGTTAGGTTTAAAGCTGATTCTAAGCTACGTGAACTCTGGCTTAGTTTGCTTAATAAGCTTGCGCCTAACCACATAGAATATAGATTTTGAGCGGTTTCTTGGCTCTCTTCAACCTTTATCGAGCCATCATCAATACCACCGACAATGCACTGCTCGATGGTATGCGTCACTTTCTCAGCACCTTTCAATAGCGCTTGGCGCATAGGATCAGAAAGATCAGAAACTTCGGCGCTGAGCTTAACGACTAAGCATTTATGAGCGTTACAAGTACCGTTTTCAATCTGTGACCATCGAGTGAAATAACTGATAATTCTCTGGTAATGGTTGCCTTCACCATGAACCAAAATAGTTTCAACTCTGCTGATGTAGGTCTCAAAATAGTGCTGGATCAGAGCCTCGCCAAATTGCTCTTTAGATTTAAAGTAGTGGTAAAACGATCCTTTTGGAACATCCGCTTCTTTAAGCAATTGCGATAAGCCAACGCCGTTAAAGCCGTTGTTCACTATTAATTGGTAGCCAACATCTAAAACATGCAGGCGTGTGTCGTTCGTTTTATCGTTCATGGGCTTACTATAAGTTAAATTAGACCAGTCGTCTAGTCTTCGGCTTTTTGAGGTATATTCCGTCGTTACAAAAGTGGCTTCAAATATTCAGAGATAAAAAAGCCCCAACATAGCTCGTATGTTAGGGCTTAAATCAGTCTCTTCAATTATTTGATAGAGATTAACTCAACATCAAAAATCAAAGTTGCTGATGGTGGGATAGGGCCTGAACCACCTTTACCGTAAGCCAATTGGCTTGGGATAAACAGGCGAACTTTTTGGCCTTCGACCATGTAAGTCAAACCTTCTTGCCAGCCTTTTATCACTTGTTTAAGAGCAAATGAGATTGGCTCACCACGATCAACAGAGCTGTCGAAAACAGTGCCGTCGATAAGTGTACCGTGGTAATGAACCGTTACTTTGCTGTTCTTAGTTGGGTGCTCTGTACCAGTACCTTCTTCAAGAACTAGGTATTGAAGACCACTTTCAGTCGTAACAACCCCTTCTTTAGCGCCGTTTTCGATAAGGAATTGTTGGCCTTGTTCGATATTTTCTTCGCCAGATTTATGGTTCATCCAAGTGCGGTAGATCATGAAGCCAGCCAAAATGAAGACAATGACCGGGATGATAAATTTAGACATAGTAAAACCTATTTATTGTTGATTCTTTATAGAGAAAAGCCGTTATGGCTGAGTCAAAAGGTAGTTGATCGTTTTTGCGATACCTTGAACATCTTGGTGACCTGCTGTCAGTACTTGGTATTTACCGTTGATGATAAATGTTGGTACAGAGTTGATTTGACCTTTAACTGAGATTTCTTCTGCTTTCTTTACGTAGTCAAATAGAGCGACTTGTTGTTCTTTGTTCAGTTGGTATGGGCTAACCAGACCACGAGAAGTGAACGCAGTCTCTAGAGCTTGTTGACGTTGTTCAGGTGTTGCGTCTGCACCCATTTGAACTGCACCAAATAGGTCGTCCATGAACGCGTGGTCAGGTGTCGCGCTAAGTTGCATTACTGCTGTGTAGTAGATCATAGCGCTGATTTGAGCACTTTCATTGAACGTAACGTGCATCTTGCCAATCGTTTGGTTCGTTAGAGATTCGATCTCTGGAATTGCACTTTCCATTTGACGGCAGTGACCACAATTTAGAGAGAAGATTTCAGTGATCGGAGACAGGTTAAATTCAGTTAGAGCAGTAGGCAGCGCTTCGTATTGAACGCCTTTCTGTGGCTCGTCTGTTTCACTACAACCCGCGATAATCAGTACGGCAGCGAGTGCTGTGATGAATTTAGTAAATGGTTTAAACATAATGTTTGCTCTAGCGTTGAGAAGTCGTGAGATTCTAACTATTTAGTACGAATTGGAAAACAATTATAAGGTAAATAAATGCAAACAATTGGAACTCGTGGGTGATGGCAGGCGACTTGACGATTAACTGTGATCAAAAGCACTTTTTTGGGATGCGCTTTCTTTTCGTATAAAGTTTTTATCTAAAGTTTTTCTCTCAGTGCCGATATAGACATTAGTGAATGGTTTATCTGCATAAGTGGTTGGTGAAGTAATGAGATATTTAGCGATAATGTTAAGCATAGCTTTGGCTGGGTGCGAAACTACGTTACCAACAGGGTTACTCGGTGAGGATATGTTACAAACTGCACCGAAAACTGATTACGACATTATGTATCCTGAATGGGGTGTGGTTCAAACCACTCATCAACAAGGAACCATTACCACTAATTACGGACGTGGTGTATCGAGCAATGACCCACTGGAAGTCTTTTTAAGACAAAACCGTATCGATTTTGAAGTTTTACCTGGCAATCATGTGATGGTAAAGCTTGTACAACATGTGAACTTTAAAACAGGTTCGACATCTCCTGAACCCGCTTACAACAATTGGTTGGATACGTTAGGCAGCTATCTTTCTCGACGCCAAGACATTGATGTCGTCATTGAAGGACACACGGATAATACAGGCAGTGATCGTGTTAATGATCCGCTCTCTGAACAGCGCGCAAAAGAAGTGAAAGCTCGCTTAGAAAGTAACTATGTTTCGAGTCGTGCTATTTACACCCGTGGTTTCGGTGAGTACGTTCCCGCGTGTAACAACGCTTCGCCGCAAGGTAAAGCCTGTAACCGCCGTGTAGAGTTGATGCTGATTGTGGCGAAATAGATGCGAGAAGCTTGATTCTTTGAATCGAAAGAGTGTATCGATTACAGACATAAAAAATCCCTCATGAAGAGGGATTTTTTGTATTTAGCTTGTGTTGCTTTTTCCGCTTATGCGAACTGTTTTTCTAAGTAAGATACGATATCCGAAGATTCGTACATCCACTCAGTTTTACCGTCTTTCTCGATACGTAGACAAGGCACTTTCACACGACCGCCGCCAGCTTCAAGCTCTGCACGGTGTTGTTCGTTGTTTTTTGCATCACGAAGTTCAAACTGAACAGACTGACGTTTCATCGAGCGTCGTACTTTCACACAAAATGGACATGCTTCGAATTGGTACAACGTGTGCGTTTTTGCTTGTTCATTTACTTTGCTTTGCTCTTCTTGAGAACGCTTCACACCACGTGGGCTGAAAACAAAATTTAATAGCAAGATGACGCGACCTAAGAACCAACGGATAAACTTCATAATTCTCTCTACATATTTAAAATTAGCGTTACAATTTGCAGCATTATATACACAAGTTTTGTCAGATGCTCGCAACAAACCGCTAATATCTATTTTGTCCGTTCGATCGTGTGAGACTTCGCCACATTTAGCCCCAAACGTTTGGACAGTCGAGTCAGGTTTGCTCGGTCTGTTTTCAGAACTCGCCCTGCTTGCGCCCAGTTAAAGTTGGCATCTTCCAACACCTCAGTGATGATGCTGCGTTGAAAATCATCGGTAGCGCCACGTAAACCTGCAGATAGGTCGATCGTTGGTGTTGATAAAGGTGTGTTTTTTACCTGTGTCGTCGCTATAGGTTGATCTTGGTCGAGTGGGCCACAATCTTCTTTGGTAATCGTCACGAGGTTTTTGTTGGTGCTACGAGCTAATGCTTTTAGTGCTGAACGGCTAATCACGTGCTCAAGCTCACGTACGTTACCTGGCCAACTGTAACGGTTTAAAAATACCAGTACATCAGAGCGGAATTTAACTTGGTTGATACCAAGTTTACGACGTGCCTGTTCTAGGAAGAAGCCTGCTAGCAAGCTGATGTCGTCACCTCGGTCTTTCAGAGCTGGCACTGCGATAGGGTACACACTCAATCGGTGGTATAAATCGGCTCTGAATCGACCGTCTTCAACTTCTTGCTTTAAGTCTCGGTTGGTTGCAGCTAAAACACGAACATCAATAGTTTGAATATTGTCTTGGCCTACAGGTTGGATTTCGTTGTTTTGCAGTGCACGCAATAGCTTACTTTGCGCAGCCAAAGGCAATTCACCAATTTCATCTAAGAACAGTGTGCCGCCATCGGCTAAAGCAAATTTACCTAAGCGGTTTTTGTCTGCGCCAGTAAATGCGCCACGAACGTGACCAAATAGTTCACTCTCTACCAAGTTCTCAGGAATAGCAGCACAGTTCACGTAGACCAGCGGATTACGCTTACGCTGCGATTGGTGGTGCAGGGTTCGAGCAACGAGCTCTTTACCAACACCTGTATCACCATGAATCAGAATATTAAATTCAGAGGGTGCGACAACCGCGATATCGTTTTTAAGCGCGACCATGGTGTCACTATTACCAATCAATTCACCGCCGTCACGTTCCCACGCTTCCACGTTCAACTCTTCTAATAGTTGCTTAGACTGTTTGGCTTGATGTTCCAGTTGCGAGAAAGTCATCGCCATTTGCATCGTAGAGGCAGCAATTGCAGCGAGAACTTCTAGGTTCCGAGCAGGAATATTCGCGAAGACATCAGGTTTTAGGCTGTCGAGGGTTAGTACCCCTAACAATTTGTCACCAAAAAGAAGAGGCAAACCCATACAGGCATGCATGGGCAAATCGCCGTCGTGGTCGATCAGTAAGCCATCGAAAGGATCAGGCAATGAGCTATCCGCATCAAAACGAACTGGAGAACGCGATGCACAAATCGCATCAAAACGTGGATGCTCTGAAATTATAAAGCGGCGACCGAATGTATCTCGACTGAGCCCTTGCATTGCGATGGGTACTAGCGTGTCGCCTTGAAGGCTTAAAAGCGCGACACAATCACACGTTATGGTTTTACGAATGGCATCGATTAAGCGATTGAAACGGTCTTGATCGTTCACACCGCTGGCTAAACCAATGGTCATTTCCATGAGAGTGGATACTGAGATATCTTGCATAAAGGGCTCATACTGTTTGTATTTTCATACATGGTAGAGTCTTTATGACATAGAAAAAAGGTCTTTTTGACTAAAGTTTGAAGAGGGTTTTTGAAGGGATGCTAGGCACAACAAGCTTTCGCATGTTGGCACCGTTTGTGCAATGTGTCCATTGCGTGTTGTCTATATGACTGAATATCTGACCTATCATTGATTTTAATCAATGAATACGAATTTATCAGTCCACGTAATTCTCATAAAAATAGTAGCCAAAGAGCGCATTGAGAAAGAATTAATATAAAGTCATCTTTAAATAAAATTAGTCAATTTGACATGAAAGGTCAAAAGACTAAGTGTTCGGAGTAAACCAATGCTAAACAATCTACATATCAACATCATCAAATCGACGATTCCTCTTTTAGAAAGCGCAGGCCCTGCTTTAACTCAACACTTCTATCAACGCATGTTCACGCATAACCCTGAATTGAAAGATATCTTCAATATGACTCACCAAAGAACAGGTCGCCAAGGTGTCGCACTGTTTGAAGCTATCGCGGCTTATGCAAAGAACATCGAAAATCTAGCAGCGTTAACCTCAGCGGTTGAGCGTATTGCACAGAAACACACAAGCTTTAATATTCAACCAGACCATTACCAAATCGTTGGTCTTCATCTAATTGAAACACTGCGTGAATTAGCTGCTGATGCATTCACACCAGAAGTAGAAGAAGCGTGGACTGCGGCTTACCTATTCTTAGCGCAAGTATTCATCGACCGTGAAGCTGAACTTTACCTACAGCGCAAGCAAGCTGTTGGTGGTTGGGAAGCTGCACGTGCATTCGTAATTGCAGATAAAATTGAAGAATCAGCATTAGTAACAAGCTTCATTCTACAACCAAAAGATGGCGGTGACGTTCTGGATTATACACCAGGACAATATATTGGTATCGAAGTGAAACCTGAAGGTGCTCAGTACAGCGAGATCCGTCAATACTCACTATCAGACAAGCCAAACGGTAAGCAATACCGCATCTCTGTTAAACGTGAAGGCCAAGGCCAAGAGACACAAGGCGTTGTATCTAACCACCTACACGATACGGTTGCTGTTGGTGATGAAGTTAGCCTATACGCACCAGCGGGTGACTTCATGTATCAAGAGCGTAGCAAGCCAGTAACGCTCATCTCTGCAGGTGTGGGTGTAACACCAATGCAATCAATGCTTGAGTTCTTAAACATCGAGCAGAAAAACGAACCTGTACTGTACCTTCACGCTTGTGAAAATGTAGGTCAACACTCTTTCATGACTCGCGTTAAAGATATTGTTGCCGATAAAGGTTGGGAAGCGAAAACGTGGTACATGAACAAAGGCGAATCTGCGTGTGAGAACACACATCAAGGTCAAATGGATCTAGCATCTATCTCTGACACCAACGGCTTTGAAGAGAGCGATTTTTACATTTGTGGCCCTGTTGGCTTCATGAAGAACATCGTAGAACAGCTAGATGCACTTAAAGTCGACCGTTCTCGCGTCCACTACGAAGTCTTTGGTCCTCACGCTAATTTCTAATAGCTCTCGACAGTTCTATTGACACTAGCCTGAACTATTAACACCTTGCCAATTCAAAGGTCTCACATTGTGAGGCCTTTTTTCGTTTGGTTTATCCAGCGAGCGATAATTGGATATTGGATATTGGAGTAAGCAAGGTAAGGTCTTCTGGCGGTCGATTTAGGAACGCTTAACCTTTTTGAACATGTGATCAGAATCAAAAAACTCAGGCCAGTACATTTTCACATAGCCGCCAGCAACCCAAATCACCAAGATAGTCGCGATGGTTAATTCAAAGAAGCCGAATTTATGCAGCCAATACCATTGTGGGTATTCAGCACCGAAAAATGTGGTTAAGCGGTGCATAGCAATGGCGCTGATCACGGACGGGAAGGTGACGGCTGCAATCGAAGGTTGGAACTTCAGACGCATTAGACGGATGTAACATAAGTAAATCAATAGAGTCATGGTGATAGCAATGCCAGCCAATGCTCCTGTCAGAATCGGATCTGGGTTGTCGAAGTTCACCAAGTAAGCGGCTAAAGATAAGTTAACCGGAGCCGCCATGATTGCGAGTGTTGGTCTTGCTCGGCGTGGCAGGTTTCCTTCGAACACCAAGCGATACAACACCACTGGCAGCATGAGGAAATAGATACCGATACAAGTGGCCGCCAGTGTCTCTGAAAAAACGGTGTGTCCAAACTGTGTACCTGCTAAGGAACTGCTGATTAACCCCACCGGATACAGGAACCAACTCGGCACAATGTTCGACATTTTGAAATTGAGGATCTGGAAACTAAAGAACAACACCATCATGGTAAAATGCAACAACAACGCGCAGAACCAGACTGGATAGGCGATTATTGGAGATATCTCGGCGAGATAGTCACATAGAATCAATAACGCCATGCTCATCGGCGCCATTAAGCTTCCGCTAAGTGGATGGCGAATGTCATTGATGAAGGTATTAAAGCTGGTGAGATAACGAAGTAAAACAGGCAGTAATAACAGCGCACCGAAAGCAGCAAGGTAAGGGCGAATGATCTCACCAACCCCCGGGAGGTATAATGCCCAAGCTTGTCCTAGTCCAATTACACCAAGTGCTAAAGACGCCTGAGACGGTGGAACATTCTTTACTTGGGTTAATCTTCTCCAGTTCAACGACTTGCTCCACTTAGTTAAATGTAGAACGTATACTCTAATCAAAACGTTCAGTCATGCTCACAATCGGTGTTGTTAGGCTTGTAAATAATTTCGTGGATAATAGCAAGTTTAACGTTTGCTTTTAAGGTTTTGATTCGAAATTGATATATAAAGCGCGATGAAAGTGTTTTTGATTTTCTTGAGTGTTCTATAAATATTGAGCTTGGTTTGCTTATTGTAGTAGTGGAATTTGACTGTATTAGTGGAACTTAACGAGTTACGTTTAAGTCCCACATTTGAACTGACGTTTTCAATGCAATTAACGAACTTCCTCTTGCTGAGGGAGATCTTGCTGTCTTAGTTTCTCGTTTTTCAGCGTGCGGTTAAGTAGTTGGCTGTAAATTGGCTGACCACCTAACATCTGAGCAATGATTACCGCGCCTAAGCAGGTGATGATCAACGGTAAGATGAGGTAGTAGTTATTGGTCATTTCAATAACCAACAGTATGCCAGTGATAGGCGCTCGCACAGTGGCGGCAAATAAGGCGCCCATGCCGGCAATCGCAAACATACCCGGCTCTATGTTCAGTTCAGGGAAGAATGCCGCCGCGATAAGCCCAAATGCGTATCCAAAGAGTGTTCCTAGAGCAAGCATTGGTGCAAAGATACCACCCGGTGCACCAGAGCCGAAACAAAGTAGCGTGGTGAGCACGCGCCCTAAGAAGATTAACAGCAGCACGTTTGCGCTGTAGTTGCCATTAGTGATATTCGGGATGATACCAATACCACCGCCAGTCAACTCCGGTATATAGAGCAGCAATAAGCCAAAGCACCCGCCCAATAGGGAGCCTGTCATTAAGTAGCGTTTACGGTCATTCTTGTGTATTGCCACAAACAGGTCTTGCGAAAGTGTAATTAGCTTATTGAAAATCACACCAAACAGGCCGAACAATACACCTAACAACAAGAATAGCCACAGAGCATCCAGTTCAGGCGGTTGGTATTGAGGCATTGTGATAACGGCAGATTGGCCATTGATCGAACGAAATACAATATTGGCTGAAACCGCCGAGATGATGACGGCTTTGATTGAAATGAGTGAGTAGCGAAACTGCGGTCTCATCTCCTCGACTACAAACATGATTCCGGCGAGTGGTGCATTGAATGCCGCGGCCAAACCACCTGCGGCACCCGAAGCCAATAGTGAATGTCGGGCGTCGTCATCCTTGACTCGAAAGATATCGGTGACCATGCGACCAATACTGCCGCCCATTTGAACGGTTGGTCCTTCTCGTCCTAAAACCATCCCAGAACCTAATGCGCCCATACCGCCAAAGAATTTTACTGGCAATACTCTCCACCATCGAACAGGGCGCATACCGTCCATCGCCCCTTCAATTTCAGGGATGCCTGAGCCTGCTGCCTCTGGAGCGAAGCGGTGAACAAGGAAGTAACCAATAAAGGCAAATGCAGCACTAATAAGGAAAGCGGCGAGCCAAAGAGGTAAATAGCTACCGATTTCATCTTTAAGCCAATCGGTACGAGTTTCTGTGATGAAATGAACCGCGACTTCGAAATAGGTACCCACCACGCCAGCAAGTACACCTACAATACAAGAAAGAAAGAGAACGGAAGCGGGTGTCTTATCTCTTGAGAGAAATTGATTAATAGCATCCCTTGGCATTTTGGCTAATAAGGATTGCTTAATTTTCTCTCTTCTGGTCATTGAGATAAGGCTCCTGAATGGGTTGAGGCGGGTTCACCGTAAATTATACGCTTCCTCTACATATCCTATAGCAACAAAGATGAAAAGTTGAATTTCATTTATGGAATGCACGTGTTACATAAATGGAATCTATGGACAATAGTTGAATCGCCGTCACAATTTTGATCGATTCTCTGGTGGCGGCTTGAATATCTCCAAAAATGAACCATAGTTAAATCGTAAAGCAACATAACGAACCGCAAGGAGAAGTGAGGTTTTACACACAATTTGGATGGATTCAGAATAAAGTTTTAGTTCCTCGTTAAATGTTCAGGTCGATATTTAAGGCTTCCTGATTCGCGAACTCACGATTGAGTAACGAGGGTGAGGCGTACTGAGTAAGTACGCCTTTAGTTCGTCTGGAGTATTCCTTTTTCATAGTTCCCCCCTTTCTAGTGACACTCATACAACTTCTGGCCTAAATCATTCTCCGTATAAACAAGCGATTGGGGTCAATTTCTCCGTGATTGTGTATATACTCCTAAAAAAAGGAGAACTGATATGACCAAAAAAGTTCCTACAAACATAATTACGGGTTTCTTGGGTGTTGGCAAAACGACAGCTATTTTGAACCTGCTCAAAAATAAACCTGAGAATGAAAACTGGGCTGTTCTGGTTAATGAGTTCGGGGAAATTGGCATCGATGGCGCATTGATGACAGATCAAGGTGCTTTGATTAAAGAAGTACCGGGTGGCTGCATGTGCTGTACCGCTGGTGTGCCTATGTCAGTGGGTATTAATGCCTTACTACGCCAGAAGCCGGACCGTTTATTGATTGAACCTACAGGGCTTGGTCATCCAAAGCAGGTTATTGCGACGTTAACTTCAGAGCAATACACACCTTACGTTGACCTAAAAGCGACGCTAGGTTTGGTTGACCCAAGAAATCTGTCGATTGAGAAATATACGTCTAATCAGAACTTCAATGATCAACTGGACAGTGCTGATGTGATTCTTGGTACTAAGGTTGACCTTGTTCATTCTGAAGACATCGATGTGTTCAATGATTGGGTGACGGATCAAACGCCAGCAAAAGTCTTCCATAAGCTAATTCACGATGGTGAAGTGCCATTGGAAGTGTTGGACATTGAAAGAGTATACGGCAGTGCTTCCTCTCATATTGAAGCGCATCATCACGATCACGCTGAGCAAGAGCCTCAATTCCAACTTCCTCCCGGTGAAGCTTTCATCCGTAAAGAGAATAAAGGGCAGGGTTATTTTAGTTGTGGTTGGTTGTTTGGTGCAGAGCATAAGTTCGACTTCGATGCGCTATTCTCTATGTTATCGGAGCTAACGGCTGAGCGCGTGAAAGCCGTGGTAAATACTGACCAAGGTTGCTACGCGTTCAACGTGGCGAATCAAGTTGTATCTGTGAATGAAATTACACTGGACGGCTTTGAGTCTCGTCTTGAAGTGATTGACTCGCAGCTCATGCCGTGGAGCGATCTCGAGCAGATTCTACTCAAGCTGTGTGGCATCAAATAGCCCTGTTTTTGCTGTTTGAACCAAGGATCTTGGTGTTTACCTCGTTGAAGGCGGGATAAACACCAGATTAAATGAGAAAGTTTGCGTTATATCACGATAAATGTGAGATAAATCACTCTAATTACTTTATAGTGCTCGGCTGAAATAAGAATGTAGGCTGTCTGCTTAAGGAACCCGTAACAATGTCATTTTCCTCTCAAGGTTTTGCTCCTGAATTAGTCAAAGCGTTGACTGAGTGTGGTTATGAAAAACTCACTCCAATTCAACAAAAAGCGATTCCAATGGCTCGTAAAGGCCATGATATTTTTGCTACTGCTCAAACCGGTACGGGTAAAACAGCGGCATTTTCATTGCCTGTTATCCAACACCTTTTGAACAGCGGTAAAAAAGCGTCTAGAGGAACGGCTCGCGGCCTTATTCTTGCTCCAACTCGTGAGCTTGCTGCGCAGATCGCTCAAAACATTAAAGACTACGTTAAATACACGGAACTAAGCGTTTCAGCGGTTTACGGTGGTAACAAAATGTCTTCACAAGTTCGTCAATTAGAACTGGGTGTTGATATTTTGGTTGCAACACCAGGCCGTTTAGAAGAGCACTTAGAAGCGGGTAACGTGTCTATTGCTAACCTAGAATTCCTAGTATTCGATGAAGCTGACCGTATCCTTGATATGGGCTTTATCAATGCCGTTCGTAAGATCATGTTGGATGTGGAAACATCGCCGCAAATCATGATGTTCTCGGCAACGACTTCTACTCAGTTAAACCAACTGTCTGTTGATATTCTGCGTAAACCAAAACGTATCAGTGTTGAGCGTGAAAACTCAACGGCTGCTACGGTTGGTCACGTGGTGTATCCAGTTGATCAAGAGCGTAAAACAGAGCTACTTTCTGAGCTGATCGGTCGTAAAAACTGGCGCCAAGTGCTTGTTTTCGTGAACTACAAAGAAACAGCAAACGATGTAGTTAAAGAGCTCAAGCTTGACGGCATTAAAGCGGTACTTTGTCACGGTGATAAAGCGCAAAGTGCTCGTCGTCGTGCGTTGGATGATTTCAAAGAAGGCAGAGCACGTGTGATGGTTGCAACCGATGTTGCGGCTCGTGGTCTTGATATCGAAGACTTACCGCACGTAATTAATTACGACATGCCTTTCCTCGCGGAAGATTACGTTCACCGTATTGGCCGTACAGGTCGTGCCGGTAAGCAAGGTCACGCAATATCTTTCGTTAACCGCGAAGAAGAGCTGACTGTTGTTCAAGTTGAAAAACTGATTCAACAACGTATTCGCCGTGTTGAACAACCGGGTTATGAACCGAAAAAACGTGATGCTTACATCGAGAAGCTGAACACTAAATCGGCGTACAAAAACCGTCAGGGCCGTAAGAACAACGCGAACGAAGAGCCACAAGATCAAGCAAGCGCAGAACGTCGTTTGACTATGATGAAGCGAATTAAAAACCGTCGTAAGTAATTACGGCTGGTGATTGAAAAGAGCCACTGTTATGTGGCTCTTTTTGTTTGTATTGATCGCAATATTGTTTATTGTCATCACTGCTTCGTTTCAACCTCGCTTCATTTTAAGTCCGATCAAGAAACAAGAACTATTAAATAAAAATAAGTCGATAAGGTAATAATATGGATAGCGCACTACTTTGGGCTTTTATTCCCACGTTTTTCTTCGTGTCAATCACGCCCGGTATGTGTATGACTTTGGCGTTGACGCTAGGCATGAGTGTTGGGTACAAGCGTACATTATGGATGATGATCGGTGAATTAGCTGGCGTCGCTGTGGTTTCTATTGCCGCGGTATTGGGTATTGCATCTATTATGTTGAACTACCCGTGGCTATTTACAGGCTTCAAATTTGTGGGTGCAGCTTACTTGTTCTATTTAGGTGTCCAGATGTGGCGTTCAAGGGGCAAATTGGCGATCAGTACTGACAACCAAACAAACAAAGCCAGCAATGATTGGGATTTGGTGGTTCAAGGTTTCGTGACAGCTATTGCTAATCCTAAAGGCTGGGCGTTTATGATTTCTCTACTTCCTCCTTTCATTAACAGCAGTAAAGACTTAGCCCCACAGCTGTTGATTCTCGTGTCGATCATTCTGTTTTCGGAGTTTGTTTGTATGACTCTTTACGCGACAGGCGGAAAAAGCTTAAAACATATGCTCGGCAAGGCTGACAATGTGAAGTTGATGAACCGTATTGCGGGCACGCTGATGATGGGTGTTGGTGTGTGGTTGTTCGTGAGTTAACTGTGATTAACGGTATTGCGATTAACGAGAACGGGTAGAAAGATCCCCCGACTCAGTCGTTCCTCCTTCTCGAGGATGACGATGAGTTCGAGCGCTAGGACTCTTGTTTCAACCGAAGATTGATAGAATAGAAAAAGAGTGATAGGGCAGTTAGCCTTATCGCTCTTTTTGATTTTACTTAGCTAGCGAACAGAAACTAGATAACAGTAAGGTTGCTGATCTTAGCTAGATTTGCTTATTAAACCGCGATTTCACCGCCGTCTTCACGGCGAATTACAACCGTTGATGCTCTTGGGCGAACATTGCCTTGAGTTTGTGCAGTTGCATCGTCTGATGATGGCCAGTTTGCAGGGTGTTGAATGTTCACAAATAGCGATTTGAAATCTGGGCTGATGGTAAAGCCTGTTACTTCACAACCGTTTGGACCGACAAAGAAGCGTTTAAGCTGTGCTTGGTTGTTTGCATCAATCACCGCGCTGTTGCCGTTGTCATCCGTTAACTGAGATGGAACAACAGCCAGCATTTGATCGTTGGTGTAGCCTGTAACTTCATCTGCGCCGTTATCAGTCTGAATCCACAAGATGCCACGAGCATCAAACGCTAAGCCGTCAGGGCTAGCGAACTGGTTCATATCTGTTAGACCTGAGCGGTTGATAGACTTGTCTTCCACTGCAGGAGAGCCGAATACAAAGATATCCCAATTGAATTCGCTCGCAGTTTTGCCTTCATCCCAACGGATAACATGACCAAACTTATTGTTTACGCGAGGGTTCGCTGAATTGGCTTCTTTGCGCTTGTTGTTATTTGTTAGCGTTAGGTAAGCCGTACCTGTCATTGGGTCAACAGAGCACCATTCAGGGCGATCCATAGGGGTTGCGCCTACAAGGTCGGCTGCGCCTGCGGTATTAACGATAAGTGCTGCTTGAGAATCAAACGTATCACCTAGCTTGCCACCGTTGGTGGTTTTGCTGCTCAATGTTAATGGCAACCATGTACCTGAACCGTCGTCGTTGAACTTAGCGACATAAAGCGTGCCTTTGTCCATGTATTTGTCGCCCGTGCTTAGGCGGTTGCTTGGCTCAGCGTCACGCGGGTCCCATTTGGCTTCAGAAACAAATTTGTAGAGGTATTCAAAACGAGAATCGTGGCCAGAGTAGAATACGATCGGCTCGCCTTCGGTTAACTTACCAAACGTACAACCTTCATGACGGAAGCAGCCCAGAGCAGAACGTTTCTTCGCACGAGAGTTTGCTGTGTATGGGTCGATTTCAACAATGTAGCCGTGGCCGTGTGCTTCGTTACGGTAATCGTCCATTGCTGACTCACCTGTTGGCGTCACATCAAAGCGTGCAAACTCGTCTAAGCGTTCTTGTTTGTTACCTGAAAGCGTGTCCCAACCGTACCGTGTTTTGTCCGTCGCGATGCCGATACGTTCTTGAGCTGGTGTTGTTGTACCTTTATTGACGAAGTAACCCGGCCAGTTCTCTTCACAAGTTAGGTAAGTGCCCCATGGCGTGTAGCCATTACCACAGTTGTTCAGCGTGCCGCGAGCTTGGCTGCCGTCTTGTGAGAACTTGGTTTTGGTAAATTCACTGTGAGCAACAGGGCCAGATAGATCCATTACGGTTGCGCCTGTGTAGCGGCGGTTCAGTGGATCGTTATCGACCATCACCCATTGGTTGCCTTCAAGTTTTACTCGAACAACACTCACGCCGTGTGCGTTGATCTCTTTGCGTACTTCATCAATGTTAGGACGAGTGCCTTCATTGTATGTCGGGCCATCAGCGTGCAGTGCTTTTTGGTCGATGTATTCGTGGTTGATCACCAACAAGCCGTCGTTACTGTTGCCATCAAGCGGGAAGAAGTGCATGCCGTCGTGGTGCATGCCCAGTGAGTTTGCTTGATCTTGTGCGTTGTTGGTTCCATCTTTTAACCAAGCCTTGCCTTGCTTGTTCAGTGGGGTACCCCAAGGAACCAGAACTTGTGCCGTGTAGCCTTTCGGTACGACAACACTGTCAGTCAATGAGCCTTTAACCGATTCAAACGCTAGAGTCGCGGTGCTTTTCTGCGCGCCTGTTGCTTGGATTGTTGCGGCGTTAGCTGTGCTGTGACCCGCTAAACCAAATGCGCCAAAAGCGGTCATTGCACTGATGCCTAAACCGCCTTTTAATACGTTTCTTCTTGAAAGGTTTGCATCTAGAACTTCTTCGAAGGGTTTGTTGTTACTCTTGTTAAAACGAGTGTTATCAAATGTTTCCTTGCTCATCGGGGCTGCTTCCTGTTGGCTGACTTCATTATTCGTGATTCATGCGTAACCAAGCTATGTTTTGATGAGTTAATTGCTTGGTTCAATGTGTGACCAATCGTGAAGCAGTTAAGTGACAGATTTTTATAGTTTTGATTAAGGTTTTGTTTCTGCAGCACGATTTTTGCCATTAAGACTCTCGTGCAATATAAAACTCTTGGGGATTAGTATAGAACTGTGTATAAATGCTTTATCAAACGAAAAGAGAGACAGTTATGAAATTAGATAAAATCGAAAACAAAAATCGCCGCCTTCGCAAGAAATTATACCTAGGTGAATTCGCGATTCTGGGGTTTGAAGTGAGCTGCAAGACATCGATTGCTGATTTTGACCAATACGATGTGTTCATTGACGAGTTCATTGATTTTATCGACAGCATCGGTCTGTGCTTTGGTGGCGGTGGTTTAGAGCTGTTCGAAGGTTTCTTATGTTCAATTGAGCGCTACCGTTCAGTAACAGAAGCAGAACAACTGCAAGTTGCACAATGGCTTGAAGCTCGTGCAGAAGTAAGCAAAGTGGAAGTTAGCGAACTGATTGACGCAAACTACGCGTTCTAATTTGATGTTGTGTTGTTAGCTTTGCTTAGAGGTCTACACGGCTTTTAGAGCGAGAAAAAATACACAAAAACAGAGGCCGAATCGGTATGTCGATTCGGCCTTTTTGCGTTTGGTCAGCTCAACACCAGACCTCGGATTTCGGGTGTTGTAGGTTTCTTCGATTTAGAACCTGTGCTACTTATCCAAGGGGGAGCGACTAACTTGTTAGAGTGTTTGAAGCAGAATTGGAAATATGCGCTTTTCAATTCGTCCCGTGACTTATACCAATCGTAGTAAATAACTGTTCATCTTAGCTGGTTAAAACACTCGATAACATCGTTAGAAATTTTGATTGTAGAATAACTACTTATCGAAAATTTCTGCCTTGTTCTCAAGCATTTTTCCTGCGCTATTTATGATCACTGACTTACTGTGATTGGTATTAGTGCTCTTTACTTAGTGTCATTTTCTTCGTTCACTTTTGCATAGAAGTGCAGTAACTCTGTGAGTTCTTTTACCCAACCAAATGCTTCTGTTGGTGCTTTCAACAAAATTTTCTCGACTTTGTCACAGTGAGTTTCAAGGCTGATCGCTTGCTCAAGGTTGAACGACATTGCATAGAAGTGCCAAAGCAATAGGCGAGTCATGCGTTCGATGTTTTGTTGTGAGTTATCCGACTCACTAAAAGCAAGATTCACTTCACTCAGCGCGATTGCAGTCATTCGTAACATCGCATCAAACTTTGCTGATTGCATACGCTCTTCATTGGTCACTTCTTCCTGTTCGAACGTAAACAGTTCCGTCATTGCATCTTCAGGGACAAGGCGATGAATCATTCTTAAACTAAATTCTTCTAGTTCTTCACGAGGCATGTTGTTTAAGCAAGTTAAAGTGTAATCGCGTTGCATGGCGTTCTCTTGGATGAGCAAAAAGGTCGGACAGTTTAATGGAGAAGCGAGCTTAGAAAAAGCAGATTTTAGATAGCCTACGTTTGAAGGCTTATCTACGTACTATAAACTCTAAAATCGATGATTAGGGAAACTGTACGTAGGTTTGAACGCAGTATCAGGCTTTGCTATGGCTTGGAGGTTGATACTGCATAGACTGGTCGTTTCTCATGAAAATATTGCTCGCGACCAAGCTGCCGATACAAATCGAACCAAGCGCTAACCAAGTCATCGTATCCGGAATCTCGTTGAACAGTGGAATTGCCAGCAAAGTTGCAACGGCGGGTGTTGCGCTGCCAAAAGCGGCTGAGCGTTCAGCCCCTAGTGTATTAACAGCGTAGAGATAAGTGAATGCTGCTATTAAGCCAGCACCTACGCCTTGCACCGCTGAATGTACGGTAAGTTCAGTTACTGGCCATTGAGCAATTGGTGTGCTCACCAAATGACTAGGGAGGGTTCCTGTAAGGATAAGGACTAGCAATAGCAAAGTAGAACAGAATGAAATGAAACCTGCACTTAAAAGCGCATTAAGATTGGCAACACGCGCTGAGATGGTAAAAGTCGCCCACATCAAGCTGCCACATAAAAACAACAAGTGACCTGTGGTGTGTTCAAAGTTAAAGCTGCTTAAGCTACTTCCCAGAAACAACAATATCCCAAGTAAAACCAGACCTAAGCCAACGACGCGGTGTCGGCTAAGCGGCTGCTTAAAAAAGAGTACCGCGATCCCTGTTACGAACAGAGGAAGCGTTCCCGGAACTAAAGCACTTCCGTGTGATACCGGAACGAACTGCATGGCTGTTCCTGCAACGAGTAAATAAGGTAACCCGCACCCCACAAACATACCGGCCAAGTATCGATTCGGGACAGCAGCGATCGTGCTACGTGCTTTCCACACCAAAGGTAATAGTGCCAATGCTGGTATGAGGAATCGAGTCAGTGCGATGTCTGCAGGTGTTAAATCTGAATTTGCGCCGCCTTTAAGAGAAAGGAAAAAGCTCGCCCAGATGAGCAGAGTGACAGTAATAGATAAATAGCCAAGCTTCATAATAATTAAGGAAAGTGAATGATGACTAATTATCGGGTACTTGGTGTGCCACAGGTTGGCAATTTTTGTTCTAAATCGAGAGATGGTTGATTCTTTCTGCTAATGTTTCCTTAATTATTAACGAATTTAACTAATGAACGGTATTTGCTATGGATCGGATTGATAGGCATCTTCTTGAGTTGCTTCAGAAAGACGGCAGGCTAACCACCGCTGAGTTAGCTGATGAGGTTGGCTTATCGGCTTCACCGTGCGCGAGGCGCATCAAGAGACTGGAAGAAAAAGGGATTATTGATGGTTATCGTGTGAGCCTGTCACGAGAACAGGTAGGCATCGTAATGAGTGTGTTTGTTGAGGTGAGCTTAAACAACCACCAAGAAGTGTCGATTGATAAATTTGAAAGTGCGGTTGTCGAGATGGAAGAGGTCATCAGCTGCCACGTTGTATCTGGGGCTTATGATTACTTGTTAGAAGTTGTGAGCCCTAACTTGATGGCGTACGAGGCATTTACTAGAAAGCTACAGAGACTCTCCAACGTAAAAGACATACATACCCATCTTGCGATAAGACAGGTGAAAGGTAATGCGCCACTTCCGGTTTATACCGATTGAACAGAAGTTAAGATAATGCATGTCGGGGTAGTGAGCTGAAAAAGAAAAGGTTTGATTGTAGAGAATATAATTTGTCGTTAGCAATGCTCATGACTCAATAGCAGATACGCAACAATAAAAAACGGAGTACCTCGTGAAAGGTACTCCGTATATGATAGGTGCAAAACTTAGTGATACTTAAAGTTAGAGATTGAACAATCCCCAGTTTGTGCGTTGATTCTGAATGAAAAAGCATGTGAATGATAATCCACACCGTCATTCCAAATCGTCTCTCCAAATATCTTACATAGCTCTAGCTCACTTACTGAACCGAACTCTTCCATGTGTTTAGCTACAGACATAAGTTTACTTCTTATCTCTGCAGTCCCTTCCGTGTTACTCAAGCAGTTGAAAGCCATAGTTTTTTGCATATTACCTAGCCAAAATATTTCTTGTTATTAAGTTATATGAAGATTCATGATAACAATTTTCTGGCATTTGTAAATCTATTTTGTGATGAATATCTCACATGGTCGCTTGCATTGGTCGAAAGTTGAACTTTGTTGTTGATAGTTAGCACATTACTTTTACAACTTATTGATAAAGCTTTGATTAATTATTTGTCTGAATATTATAGGTGGGGTGAACATATTTATCGGAAAAATCCAGTCGAATAAGTGAAAAAACCTAGTAAGTATTTCCGTTTGGTGTGTCGTTTATCGGTTGGTTTTTGTGGCGAGCTTCGTCTATCATCGTTGCTTCTTTTCGGTATTTTGAAGACAGCTGACGGAATTTTTTACTGAGTGTATGAAGATCTTTCGAGAGTGATTTTGAGCTTTGTACGTGTACTTGTGCACTTTCTGTTTGACGCGGTAGTCTTGCTTTATCACAGTGTTTAGCCATGGTTTGCCATGAATACGTTAGAGATTCAACCTCATCTAGTTCTGCAGACACAATGTATGCCTGTTTTAATAAAGCCTCAGAGACATCATAAGCGCTATTCATATGACTATTGAGCTGCACATTAAATCTTTGTTCGTACTTTGCCCAAAGCCCGATAATCTGTTCTTCGTTGAAGTGTTTAGATAGAAGCGTTTGTGATTCATAGGTCGAGAGAACTTGGTTAAATTCTTCAGTGTATTGATTATAGCGTCCTTCAAATGAGAGCTGGCGATCTAACAGTGTTTGCCAGTTTTCACGTTCACAATGGTTTGCTAACGCGATATTTGTACTCAAAGGTACACTTATAATGACAACCTTCCCCCAAAAATTCATGATTTCCCTCTACTTACTCGTGCTCTATTAAGAGTATAGATGAGCAGCAGCATGAGTTGATGTACACTTGAAATATACCTAAAACGAAAGAGCTGGTGGATTTGATGAAAAAAGCGCTGATCGCTTTACTTGTGTTATTAATCTTGGGAGGAGGGGCCGCGTACTACTTCTTTGTCATGAAGACAGATCCAATTCCACCAGAGAAAGAGGAAGAGGCAGTTGTAGAAGCGACGACACAATCTGATTCTGATCTTACATCCCTCATAGATCCCCAGCCTGGGCTAGAACAGACTGAGTTCTACGTTTTGGATAGAAAACTTAAAGTGGTCGAGCAGCCCGAAATTGATGGTTTGATAACTGACTACCTTTATAAGGGCGAAAAGGTCGAGCTATTAGAGAAGCAAGGCGAATGGGCTCGTATCTCTGACTATATTGTTTTAGAGGAAGGTGGTCCACAGACGGCGGAATGGATTTCAATGTCTGGGCTATCTAATGATGAAGTGATTATCTCTGAGCAAGAAAATCGAGAGATATTAGATTCATACTTGGCTAAGTCCGATGATCTGAAGGTTCATCAAGAGAAGTTCCGTAATACGGTAGCTAAACTTATCTCTGAAGGGAAGTGCGACCCAAGTGATTTTGAAGAGTTAGGCGGTTGGGTCAAATCAGTTAAATACAGCAACCGAGACGTTTATTTTATCTATTGTGCTGGTTTGTCCCTTGAAAATAAAATTTATCTAGATGTAAATACTAATGAAACATTTACGAATTAGGATCCGATTCCTAGAGACATATAATTTCTGGCAACTCACGGCGAGATTTCGAGGGTGACCACGCTCCCAGAAGGCTGCCCCTTCTCTTTGAGGAACAAGCGCAATGGCTCCCTTAATCTTAATAGCAGCGTGACACGCTCTCGTGTCGTAAGGCCCATCACCAGACACCTCAAAGATACTTCGGCGTGTTTGTTTCAGTAAGTTCGGGAGGACTTCTCCATCTGTAACCGTTGATAGACTTAGCTCGGCGGCAATGATCTCATGAGTGCTTGTATCGACGGCAATATGAAGCTTTCGCCAGACTCTACGCTTGCCATCTGTCCCGTGCTTATTCTGTTTGCTTTGCGCCCAACTGATTATTGCCTCTTAATCAATCCAAAAAGTCAGAGAACCACCTTAATGAGTGATTGGTTGTATTGTTCAAACTGGCTTGCGGCGTTGGTGATAGAGAAGCGCAACCAGTGAGATAGGTCAGACTACCCAGTAGTAATAACGCGGATAGGGGGCGGTGTGTGTTCATGCTGTCTTACTCTAAGGTATTTATCTATAGATATACCTAACAGCGAGTAAATTGGAGGTGAAATGAGTGTTTGGTTATTGATTAAAATTGGATATGGATATGGATATGGGCTAGTAAAAGGTTTATGAAAGAGTTTCTGAAAACATAAAAGCCACTGAAATCAGTGGCTTTCTAGGCTTGTCCGTTTTATCTAATCAGGTCATACATGGAAAGTGCTGACCTCATCCCCCTCGAATAGCAGGCTCTATTAAAAGAATGGAGTGACATCAATTTCAGCCTTTGTAGGAGAAATTGCTTTTACAATCGTATGCCAGCTGTGTTTTAAATCCACATACTTGACGTCAATGAAACGTTTATTCTTTCGTGAATAGAAGCACTTAACGACAGGCTCAACAGGAGCATCATCATTCGATGACCATACAATTCCAAGATGGCTATTACTCAGCTCAACGATCGCCCCTATAGGAAAAATACCAATACAATTAATAAATTTGTACACCAATTGTCGGTCTAGGTGATTAGGTGTCATGCTTAACATGATTTTAAACGCTTCCGCTGGGCTCATTCCACGCTTGTAGCAACGGTCAGCCGTTAATGCGTCATAAATATCGACGATACAAGCCATTCGGCCGTGCTGCGGTATTTGCTCGCCTTTTAGTCCGTTGGGGTAACCGGTACCATCTAATTTTTCATGGTGCATTAAACAGACATCACGGCTAATTTGACTTAAGCCTTCTATTTTACTGATGATAGGTTTAGCAAATACTTGATGTTGTTTGATGTGAGCGAACTCCTCCTCGGTTAAGCGAGAAGGTTTGTGTAACACCTTATCATCGATATGCACTTTACCAACATCATGGATAATCCCACCAATCGCCAAAGGTTTTAATTGCTCTTTACCAAACCCCAAATGCTTGCCAAATGTGACCAAAAGTGTAGCTACGTTGACGGAATGTTCAAGCAAATAGGCATCTTTCTTACGCAATGCAGAAACACACTGTAAGGCGTCTGAGTTGATCAGAGCTGATTCTATGAGCTCATCTGCCCAGCCATCCAGTTCGTCCGCCACAAACGTATGCGAATCAAATGTTGCAGTAATAATTTTCTGAGCAAGCCCACGCGCTTCTTGGATGATCCGTTCTGCATTTTTTTGCCTGACTTCTCGAGACGCTAATTTGCTAGGAGAATTCTTACTGCTCTTTTGTGGCCCCTTTGTCGTTTCATCATCAGGTACTGGATGAAACTCGCAACCTTTGGCTGAGAGTTTCTTGTCAACCCAGACATATTGAATGCCTTTATTAACTAATGTATCGATTCCTTTCTTTGAAGACACGCGTCCAGCGTTAGATAAATAAACACGTTCACTTTTCTGAATTGATGTAACAAACATTCCCACAACCAATGTGTCTATGGAAATTTTTACTGAGTCTTTAATGTCGAACTGCATTACATCCAATCAAGTGTTGTCGAAAACAATGTGATTCTAATCCAATTTCGCGACGAATCTAGTCAAATTGTTGATTTATTTACTCAAAATATCCAAAGTTACTGGTTAAAGACCGAAATTTCACCGAGTTATGCTTTGATCTTAGCGATATTGCTTACAACGATTAAGTGGCAGAGTCGTAGCTAAGCAAACTAGCTGTTCGTTACTAAGCTTCTTTTCTAATCGAAGTGTCTATCTAAAGGGCTCTGTAGAAAGCCCCTTTGTCTTATGGATGTGACTAAAGAGGTGAGGTAGGGAGGTTGCCGCTTATTAAGAAAAAGACAAAACGTCAGATATTAAAAAAGCCACTAAAATCAGTGGCTTTTTAGAGTCAACCCATATCAGAATGGATTAAAATTAGCTGATAAAAGTTGACGTACTCTTCGATTCTTAATCGATTTCTTTGTCTTTACCCATAGATAAAATCCAAAGGGATACGGCGGCAACACCTGCAAAGCCACCAAGTACGATAACTGGCATGGCGCTGTAACCTAGGATGTGCCAAATTACGCTTTCTAAAGTACTCATTCAATCGCTCCTTATTGCCAGCCTTCAACGCCGTGCATGTCTGGTAGTTTGTGTGCGATGCCTTTGTGACAGTCTACACACGTTTTTTCACCAGAAGCTAGCGCTGTCGAGTGTTGTTTCGCACTACGAGGGCTCTGCTCTGAGAAGTCCATGTAATCGAACTGGTGACAGTTACGACACTCAAGTGAATCGTTCTTTTTCAATCGAGCCCATTCGCGTTCTGCTAGGTGAGCACGACGTGCCTTGAACTTTTCTTCAGTATTGATGGTTTTCGCAATAAAGTGTGCGTATAGCTCTTTAGAAGCTTGAACCTTACGAACAATTTTATCTGTCCATTCATGCGGTACGTGACAGTCTGAACAGATAGCACGAACACCAGAACGGTTTGAGTAGTGAATTGTTTCTTGGATTTCAGCAACGATAGGTGCGTGACAGCCAGAACAGAATTCTTCTGTGTTGGTTGCTTCCATACCCGTGTTGAATGCACCCCAGAACAAAAGACCGCCCGAGAACCCCAAGAACAAAACAACGCCTACCGCTGCTTTACTTGGTGTTGCGAGTCTTTTCCAAAACGCTTTAAGTAATTTTATCATATATAGCCTCTCTTACAGTCCGGCTACGATTAACGCAGTGAATCTACAGGTTTGAACTCGTTCTCAACTAGCGGTTTAGCATTAGCTTGAGGTACGTGACACTGTAGACAGAAGTAACGACGAGGTGAAACATCAGCAAGTACCGCATCTTCGCGGTTCATGTAGTGAGTTACACTTACTTTAGTTGCACCCATTTCTTTAGCGTTTTTCCAACTGTGACAAGCAAGACACTTGTTCGCGTTAAGAGACACTTCATAGCTACGAATACTATGAGGTACTAAAGGTGGTTGGTATACGTAATCACTCTCTAGTACTTGGTCGCGTGGAAACTTTTTAAAGTCGTCAGCTGCGCGAGTTGCTTCTAGTTCACTTGCACCACGTAGAGATTCTACGCCACCAATGCCGCCTGGGTTATCCAGCTCAGCTTGAGCTTGAACTGCACCAGCTAGTAAAAGACCAGCTGATAGTAGGGCAGTAATCAGTTTTTTCATGTTAATTTCTCCGCCTAAAGGCTAATTCTTTGAGAGGACTACTTTTTTCAAAAGTGTGAAAAAAGTAGCCGCAATATTAGATACTTAAGATCGTCTCTCTAAGCCTAGGGCTTAAGCGACTTTAGTGATCTTAACTGGACACTTCTTGTAGTCCGTCTGTTTAGACAGAGGATCTGTTGCATCCAAGATCAACTTGTTGATCAGAATTCTTGCATCAAAGAATGGTACGAATACCAAGCCTTGTGGTGGACGGTTACGGCCGCGAGTTTCAACACGCACACGAACTTCACCACGTTTGTTTTCGATAAGAACTTCATCACCACGGCGAAGACCACGAGCTTTAGCGTCAGCAGGGTGGATGTAGCAAAGTGCATCCGGTACTGCTTTGTAAAGTTCTGGTACACGACGAGTCATAGTACCTGTGTGCCAGTGCTCAAGAACACGACCTGTACATAGCCACATATCGTATTCATCGTTTGGTACTTCAGGTGGCGCTTCGTATGGAGCATTGATGATCAGTGCTTTACCATCTGGTTTGCCGTAGAAGTCCCAACCAGAACCTTTCTTAGCGTATGGATCTGAACCTTCTTTAAAGCGCCATAGTGTTTCTTTACCGTCAACAACTGGCCAACGTAGGCCGCGTACTTTGTGGTAAGTATCGTATGGTGCTAGATCGTGGCCGTGGTCGCGACCAAAGGCTGCGTACTCTTCGAATAGACCTTTTTGAACGTAGAAACCTTGTGCTTGTGCATCGTCGTTAAGCTCTTGAGCTTCAGACAGAGGGAAAGCATCAACATTGCCGTTTTTGTACAGCACGTCGTACATCGTTTTACCACGATACTCAGGTGCTTTAGCTAGAAGCTCTTCGCCCCAAACTTCTTCAACAGTGAAGCGTTTAGAGAACTCCATGATTTGCCATAGGTCAGACTTTGCTTCACCTACGGTTTTCACTTGTTGGTACCAAGCTTGTGTACGACGTTCAGCGTTACCATATGCACCCTCTTTTTCGATCCACATTGCTGTTGGAAGGATAAGGTCGGCCGCTTGTGCAGTTGCTGTAGGGTATGGGTCCGAAACAACAATGAAGTTATCTGGATTACGGTAACCTGGCAGACGTTCAGTGTTGATGTTTGGACCAGCTTGCATGTTGTTGTTACACATTACCCAGTACGCGTTGATCGTACCGTCTTTTAACGCTCGGTCTTGCGCAACTGCGTGTTTACCCGGTTTAGGTGGGATAGTGCCTTCTGGAAGCTTCCAGATGTCTTCTGCAATCTTACGGTGTTTAGGGTTAGCAACCACCATATCTGCCGGTAGACGGTGAGAGAACGTACCAACTTCACGAGCTGTACCACACGCAGATGGTTGGCCAGTTAGTGAGAATGGGCTGTTACCTGGAGTAGAAATCTTACCTGTAAGAAGGTGGATGTTGTACACAAGGCTGTTCATCCATACACCACGAGTATGTTGGTTCATACCCATAGTCCAAAGTGACATTACTTTAATGTTTGGATCGGCGTATTGCTTAGCCAGCTTGATAAGGTCATCTTGAGATACGCCTGACATTTCAGATGCTTTCTCAACGGTGTACTCAGCGACAGAAGCTTTGTAGTCTTCGAAGCTGATATCAGTCATTTTACCTGAGTTAGGGTTCGCAGCTGCTTTCTGTAGTGGGTCATCGTCACGAAGGCCGTAACCGATGTCTGTCGTTGCTTGCTTGAAGTTCGTGTGTTTGTTCACGAATTCCCAGTTCACCGCATCGTTTTGAATGATGTAGTTAGCGATGAAGTTAGCAATCGCAAGATCTGATTGAGGTTCGAAGATGTAACCTGTGTCTGCAAGCTCGAAAGAACGGTGGTAGTAAGTAGACAGTACGTTTACTTGAACGTGTGGGTGGCTTAGACGACGGTCTGTAATACGAGTCCATAGTACTGGGTGCATTTCTGCCATGTTTGAACCCCATAGCACAAATGCGTCTGCGTGTTCAAAGTCATCGTAACAACCCATTGGCTCATCGATACCGAAGGTACGCATGAATGCACCTACCGCAGAAGCCATACAGTGACGAGCGTTTGGATCGATGTTGTTTGAACGGAAACCCGCTTTCATCAGCTTAACGGCTGCGTAGCCTTCCATTACAGTCCACTGGCCTGAACCGAACATACCAACGCCTGTTGGACCGTTCTTCTTCAGTGCAGCTTTCCATTTCTCAGCCATTACGTCGAACGCTTTGTCCCAAGATACTGGTGTGAAATCACCATCTTTGTGGAACTCGCCGTCTTTCATACGAAGAAGAGGCTGTTCAAGACGGTCTTTACCGTACATGATTTTTGAAAGGAAGTAGCCTTTAATACAGTTAAGGCCTTTGTTTACAGGCGCTTCTGGATCGCCTTGAGTCGCGACCACTTTGCCGTTTTGAGTACCTACTAGTACCGAACAGCCCGTACCACAAAAACGACAAGGCGCTTTATCCCACTTAATTTTTGTTTGATCTGAGCTAGCAATCAGGTTGGTTGCTGTTGCTGGTAGAGTTACACCTGCAACGGCTGCCGCTGATGCAGCTGCGTTTGCTTTCACAAACGCGCGTCTTGTCATTTTCATACTTCACCCTCAAGTTGAGAATTGTTGCTTCCAGTTTCTAAATCCGTTTCGTCTAGTCCAGTCTCGATTTGGTGGTAAACCAAAGCTGTCCCTAAAACGTTCGTAATATTATTAATTTCTTCGATGGTGTCCGTAACAAAACCTTGGTTCTCGGTTTCTAGGACCACGATGATTTTGCCTTCAGGGCTACTGCCGTAGATTTCCGCATTATCGTATTGCTCGATTTGTGCTTTGATCTCGTCTAGATGCTCTGGGCTCACATGCACGACTAAACTTGATATATGCACTTCATTTAGTGCCATAAATTGCTCTCGTTATTTTTGTTTTATGCATTACTCACAAGAATAGCCGAAGTAGGGCAAACTGCTACGCAGGCTCCACAACCGCTACACTCATCTAACTCGATTTTTGGTAGAGCAACACTGCCTGCTCTAAGTTGAAATTGAATCGCCATAGGTTCACACATGTCACCACAGCTTCGGCATTCAACATTTTGTTGTGCTAAGCATTTATCAGAGATAGCTGCTTTTGCCAGCCAAGGCGTCTCTTCCTTGGGTTTAAAAATTGGTTCAGGACAAACGTCTGCACATTGATAGCAGAATGTACATTCGTCTTGTGAGAAGTCGACAGTAGGAAAACCACCGTCGCCAACAATGATGATGTGTGTCTCGCAACTTTCGATGCACTTGCCACAACGTGTACAATCATCTGCAAAGCTTTCTAGACTGTTAATCCAAGGCAATCGAATCTGGCTTGAATCTACTTTTCGCCTAGAAAATAGGCGTCGTTTCGATAGGTCTACCACTAAATGCCCATTAATGTTGCTAAGATGTTGTAATTGTAGATCATTGTTTCGTTAATATCTTGTCATTTATCCTCACAAGTAGTGTAGTTTTAGAAATATTTGTATAAATACCCCTTAAGGGCTAAATAGGATCCTATATTGTCTTAGATCAATAAATTATGAAGCGTTTGGTCACATATTGAATGGAGCTCTGTTTTTTGATGTGTGACAATGGGTTTCAGATAGCCACTTATATACCTTCAGGATATTAACATTGCTTATTAAACCTGTTTCATCTGTGACGAGTACAATAGCGAAATCATTATTATTAATATTGCTCCTTTCAGTTGCCACCACTGGTTTTGCTATTTTTACATTGGCGTCTAGCCTTAACGATGCCGAAGCCGTTAACGTGGCAGGCTCAATGCGTATGCAAAGCTACCGCTTAGCGCATGATATTCAAATAGAATCAGTCGATTATGATTCACATATTCGTGAATTTGAAAGTTCGCTTTATTCCACATCAATGACTAATTTAGTGAGTTGGGAAGTACCAACTGATATTACAAATGATTATTATTTAATAATTGGCCGTTGGCATGAATTGAAGCAGGTCTTAAATAGCGAAGATCGAAAACATTACCTTGTGTTGGTTAAAAACTTTGTTATTGAAATCGACCGCTTTGTTTTTAAGTTACAAGAATTTTCAGAAAATAAATTAATTAAATTGGCATGGGCTGGTGGTATAGGTCTAGGTGGAATACTCGTCATATCTCTTTTTGTTGTTCATTTTGTACGTAAACAAGTTGTTAAGCCCCTACACGCTCTCGTTAGAGCTAGCCAGAGAATCAAAAATAGTGATTTTGAGGTTAAGTTAGAGGTTACCAACAATAATGAACTGGGCATTTTGACTAAAACATTTAACTCGATGGCGAAAGATTTAGGGGTGCTGTATCGAAACCTTGAAGATGTTGTCGATGCCAAGACGGTTGAGTTACAAAATGCTAACCAATCATTGCAAGCACTCTACTATTCTTCTCAAGAACTCACGGTAACGCGTGTTGCACCAGAAAATTTCCGAGCTATTTTGCAACACTTGGTCAGCCTAGAAGGGATTGAATCGTTAAGGTTAGAAATCGTCGATAATTCTGGACGTTCTTTGATTATGGATGAAGGGTACGACCCGACTTGCGACTATGAAAAGTTTGAAATGAAACTGGATGATAACGAACTTGTTTTGGGCTACCTGTATTGCTCATATCATCATGGTCATTCGACTAAGACGTTAATTGAGAGTTTTATCCAATTGTTATCGAGAGCTATCTACTATAATCGCGCTCAAAAGAAAGCTGAGCAGCTTATTATTATGGAAGAGCGAGCGACGATTGCGCGTGAACTGCATGATTCCTTGGCCCAATCGCTGTCGTATTTAAAAATCCAAGTGACATTGTTGAAGCGTGTGATTGGTAAACTTCCGGAACATAAACATAGAGAGCAGTCAGAGCAGATAGCATCTGAGCTAGGGAATGGATTAGCGGGTGCCTATACTCAATTGAGAGAGCTACTCACCACATTTAGGTTATCCATCAAAGAGGGTAGCTTTGGAGATGCTTTGAGCACCATGCTAGAGCAACTCAGTGAAAGAACCGATGCGAAGATCAAATTAACTAATAACCTTTCATCGTTAGAGCTTGATGCACACAGTCAGGTTCACTTGCTTCAATTGATTCGTGAAGCAACAATAAACGCAATAAAACACGCCAATGCCGACTTGATAGATGTATGCTGTATCGATGAGGACGGACAAGTATTAGTCGTGATAAAAGATAATGGAGATGGCTTTGACCCAAGTAGTTCGAAGATGAACCACTACGGAATGAGTATTATGCAGGAGCGTGCGGCAAGACTGAATGGTGACTTAACGATTGAAGCGGCTCAAGGTGAAGGCTGTACAGTCATATTGAAATATAAAAGTTTAAAGGAAGTTAAAGTTGACGATTTGTAAAGTAATGTTGGTTGATGATCATCCATTGATGCGCAGAGGTATAAGCCAATTACTGAGCTTTGAAGATGAATTTGAAGTGATTGCAGAAGCAAGTAACGGTACTGAAGCGGTCGCTCTTGCCCATGAAGAAGAACCTGATTTGATCTTGTTGGATCTGAATATGAAAGGCATGTCTGGGCTAGATACCCTGAAAGCACTTCGTACTGATGGTTCAAGCGCTAACATCGTTATTTTAACGGTTTCTGATAGCCCTGCGGATATCGAAGCGATTGTTAAAGCGGGCGCCGATGGTTACCTATTGAAAGATACTGAACCCGATGAGCTGATTGAACTGCTTAAGCAAGCACATAGCGGTGATAAGGCTTACAGCAGTGTTGTAGCTCGTTACTTGAATGATGCTGATAGTCGCAACGACATCTTCGACCAACTGACTGAGCGTGAGATGCAAATTCTTCAAGAAGTCGCGAAAGGTTACCGCAACAAGCAGATCGCCGATCACCTGTTTATTTCTGAATCGACAGTTAAGGTACATATGAAGAGCTTGTTGAAAAAGCTGCAAGTACCTTCTCGTACCGCAGCAACCGTTCTTTATTTAGAACGTTATGGTGACATGAAGTAGGGCTTGTTCTTTTTAAGTAATACTATTTAAAGCCGTGCTGTTTCAATCCCTTGTGACATTTTTAGTGTCATGCTCCAATCGATAGAGTTTTGAGTTTTCTAAAATAATATGACGCAAAAAAGGCGCTGAACTTATTAAGTTCAGCGCCTTTTTGTTAGGGCATTTTATATCGGCATCTCTATCTTAGTTTGTATCAGTCTAGATAGAGTGTTTCTTTAAGTTAAGCTGCCATTGGAACCAATACCAGCGTACCAAAGATAACCGTGATAAGACCACAGATTACTGGAACAGAAGTACGTTTTACAACTTCAAACGGGCTGATTTTACCCATACCCGATGTCGCAACAATTACGCCAGATACTGGAGAAATGGTACGGCCTAAGTTAGATGCTTGAAGCATAGGGATGATTAGGAACGCTGGGTTCAAGCCCATTTTCGCCGCTAGTGATGGAGCCAGTTCTACGAATGCATAGAAAGGCGCGTTACCAGAACCTGTCGCGATAGCTGCAGCAACCGTTAAACCTGTTAGGATAAGCATCAATGCGATACCACCAGCACCTGCCGATTCAGCAAGACCGATTAGGTTATCAATCGCACCGATAGACATTAGACCTTGAGCAAATACGCCCGCCGCGACCAACAGCATTACCACGCCTTTGAACGCGTCAGCCATGCCTTGGTAGCAAGAATCTAAGTCTTCTAATGTTTTCTCTCCGTCAAACTTCTTAACAACGTAATCGATAACTGCACCCACGAAGATAGAACCTACGACGATGGTGTAGATATCAAGAGAAAGCCCTGGAATCGTACGACCGTTGAATAGGAAAACACCGATGATAGGTAGGAATGGCAGTGCCGCGTAGAAAGCCGGTGCTGTTGTTTCGATTTCAGAAACGTCTACTTTTTCCATTGGCGTGTTTTCTTTCTTATCTAGATATTTGTTCCAGAAGAAAGCCGCGCCTGCCATTACGATGATTGCACAGATAGAAACAGGCAATACTGTTTGAACAGCAAACACATCAAGAGACATGCCTGATTTTTCAGCTGCGATAACCACATCACCAGAGGTTGGTGAAAGAATGATGGCTGCAGGTGACGCACAAACCGCAACGGCTGCTGGGCGAGAAATACCCATTGCCGTCATCATTGGGAATAGGGTTGCCATCAATAGGACACCAAGACCCGTTGCAGAACTTACAGCTAGAGACATTAGACACGCTACGATGTAAGCCGCTACAAGAAGTACATAGGGAGATTTGATAGCAGCAAGCGGTTTAGAGAACTGTTTCACTACTACGTTGTTAGCACCAATGTGCGTCATGTAAGAAGCAAAACCACAAAGAAGCATGATTTGCATGCCTAGGCCGCCCCCACGGTACTTAAGCATGTACTTAACAAATTCTAGTGAGTCGGTAACCATGTTACCTGTTGATGCGACTTTAGCTGGTAAGACTGTGTGACCAATAAGGCCAGTAATAAGAAGTAGGGCAAGGCCAGCAGTTAGTAACACGCCCGCTGCTTTATAGCCTTTTACAATAAAGTAACCAACAGCAATGGTAATCACTAATCCGATCAAGAGCTCTAACATAGAAATCTCCACAAAGTTTAAAAAGTATAAGAAAGTGTTTCAGAATATGACAATGAATGTACAGAAAACTGCACTGTGGCACGAGGCAAACTTGAGTTTGGTATGATCTAAGACAAACATTTTTTTTGATGTTAATTGTGGTTGTAAATATTGATTAACTACTGTTGTTTGGGTGTTAATAAACAAATTTTAGAACTCACTAGAATATAACTTGGATCACCTTTGCTTGTTTTAGTTTCATATGGTGGAGTTGTTTTATAAGGCGTGGGTGTTTGTTGTGTGTTGAAAAGAAACGTGTAACGAAATGGGTCTTTATCTTAGAAATGCGGTCAAAGTGGCGGGTTTTTATACGTAGAATGAGCAGATATAAGTTTGTACAAAAGACAAACCCTGCGTTGAGAGCAGGGCTTTTATTGAATCAGTAATGAGTGACTGGTTAGGCAATGTGCGTCATTTTATTAAGCACAAAGGTTTCAATACAACCTTCAGTCGCAGCCATGTACTCAGCGATGTGTTGGCTCGCTAAGTGTTTCTCTAGATGAGCTTCAGACTCCCAGTTCTCATGAAAAACGAAGTGAGCAGGGTTACTGTTATCTTGGTGCAGATCGTAGTTGATACAACCGTCTTCAACACGAGTTTTATCGATCAATTTAATCATCTCAGCTTTTACAAGCTCAGTTTTGTCTTCTTTAGAGACGATCGTTGCAATAATAGTTAGCTTGCTCATTTTCAATTCCTTAGATCTAAACTCAGTAAGTTAGAGTAATATAAGTATAAATTCAGGTTGAAGAAAGAGTTCTGGAATCCAATAACTATGGTGCTTAGCGTCCACAATTTAAATCCGAGATCATAACGTTAGGGTGATCGGTTGCGCTCATAAAAAAGCCCTCATAGAAATATGAGGGCTTCAAATAAGAGTTAAGCAGTGTCGTTACTGGTACATTAAGCGGACTATCCTGCCTTAAGTATATTGTTCTATCTTAAGCATACTGTTCCACTGTCATTGCCCAATTTTTTTTCTGTTGCTCAAAATTCATTTTGATTTGTTGGTAACGAACTTTAAGTAGAGAGTGTTCGTACTTCTTCACAACATCTTCACGTTTGCTTTCAAGTAGCTGCTTTTTGACTTCGTAATACTCGTTCATGTTTGATACTAGAGCATCGAATTCTTGTTGAAGTTTGTCCGCGATTTGCTGCTTGTCGGCACGATGCATGATCTTTTGCTGCGTGCGTTTAAGTAACATTGATGCTTCTGCTTTTTCGATACGAGCTTGAGGGGTTTTCTTAAGCTTGCTTGCCAATCCCATCAAAGAAGCACTCTTGATCAACCATTTTGTAGGATCGTATTGCCACCAGTAGATGCCGTTGCGGTAATCGTTCTCAAAGATGTGGTGGAAGTTGTGGTAGCCTTCGCCAAAAGTTAGAACCGCTAACACACCGTTATCACGGGCCGTGTTTTTGTCGGTAAAAGGTTGGCTACCCCAGATGTGAGCAAGAGAGTTAATGAAGAATGTCGTGTGATGGTTAAGCACCAAACGAACAGCACCTACGATTAACAACATGCCAAGTACGTCACCGTAAATAACACCTAAAGCGATAGGAACACCGAAGTTCATTAGCAATGCCAACAGAACATAGTGCTTGTGCTGCCACATAACAATTTTGTCTTTCTTTAAATCTCGACAATTTTCATAATTTTCATACATCGAGGTGCTGTAGTTACGAATCATCCACCCGATGTGAGAATACCAAAAACCACGTTTTGCTGAGTATGGGTCTTTGTCGTTGTTATCTACATGCTTGTGGTGCACACGGTGATCAGAAGACCAGTGTAACGCGCTGTTCTGCAGGGCAAATGCGCCACCTAGTGCAAACAGGAATCTTAGGCTTGAATGCGCTTCAAACGCTTTGTGTGACCATAAGCGATGATAACCCGTCGTGATTGAAAGGTTACAGAACGTAAAGCAGATCGCTAGCCATATCCAGTGCTCCATACCATAGCCAAAAAAGTAGCCATAAACGGGAGCTGCAACAACAGCAAGCAGCATACTAAAAGAGAATACAAAAATATTGAGCCAGATTAATGGCGGCTTTTTTGTAGATTGTTTGTCGGCACTATTCATTAGCAAATTTCCATTGAGCTTACATCTGTGCGCTAGAATATCAGCGTACACGTGTAAGTCAATATTGAAAGTGTAAACGTGCATTAGTATGTTTTACTTAAATATTGTATAAAGGTAGTGTGAAATGTAGTAGCAAGTCATAAATGGAAGTACTAAGGGCTAATAAATGGAAATTAAAGTAGCTGAATATAAAGATTATGAGCGGATTGCCCAATTGCACGCGGATAGCTGGAAGCTATATTACCGTGGCATTCTTGCTGATGATTACTTAGAAAATGATGTTTTGGAGGATAGGTCTGTTATTTGGCAGACTCGTTTGATTAATCCTCCTTTTAACCAACATGTTTTATTGCTTGAAGAGGGTGGTTTACTGGTTGGTTTCGTCTGCGCGTTTGGTAATCACAACTTTGAGCGTGGTACGTTCATTGATGCGTTACATGTCGACAATAATTACCGCGGTCGTGGTGTTGGTAAGCGTTTGTTGTCTGAATTATCAAAGTGGTTACAGCAATACTATTCGGACTCAGGACTGTACTTAGAGGTGATGTCTGAAAATCACCAAGCCATTGCTTTCTATCAAGCGATTGGTGGTAAAGAAGAGCTAGAACAAGTTTGGAACGCACCGTGTGGAAGTCAAGTGAATGAGAAGGTGATCTCTTGGAGCTCTCCCGTTGAACTTGAACAGAAAACAGCAAGCGTTGTGTATTCTTAGTCACTTCAAGTTGAATAATGGTTCCTTGCTCAACAGCTGCCTCTTGCTGAAGTTGCTTTAAAGCTGAAGAACAAACCAAAAAGCCCCGACCATTAAATTGTTCGGGGCTTTTTTGATTAGAGTAGACGCTTCAATTATTTGCCGTTTAGTCGCACCATGTGATTTTTTCTTAAAACGAATAGATCTTAACGTTTGTTCTTCAAGTAACGCTTGCGGCGCTCTTCTTTCTTCTTAATTTGTTGTTCTGCTTTCAGTGCGGCTGCTTCTTCAACTTCGATCAACTCTTTGGTAATCATTTCTGGTAATTCCAGAGTCACTTTGCCTAATGTACCATTACGCAGTTCGTGAAGTAGGATTTCCGAGCACTTGTGAATGTCGATATGTCCACCAGCTCGGAGTGCACCGCGCTTACGACCAATTGCTTCCATCAATTCGATGTCTGACTCTGGCAGTTCTTCAATTTGGTAGCGTTCTTGTAAAAGATTAGGGTATTGCTTTGCAAGGTACTCGACTGTGTAGAATGCCACTTCATCGTATTCCATTGCGGTATCTTTTACCGCGCCGGTTGCAGCCAGGCGGAAGCCACTGTGTGGGTTTTCTACTTTAGGCCATAGAATTCCAGGGGTGTCTGAAAGGATCACGCCATTTTGCAGATTGATGCGTTGTTGGCGGCGAGTTACTGCAGGTTGGTTACCTGTAACTGCGATCGTACGTCCCGCTAAACAGTTGATGATGGTCGATTTACCCACGTTCGGGATGCCCATGATCATGGTACGAATGTTCTTACCCATTTGTTCACGGTGCGGTGCCAGTTTACGTACTAGCTCCATAACATGGTTCACTTCTTCTTTTACGCTTGTAGTAATCGCAATCGCTTTAACGCCTTGCTCTTTTTCAAAGTGTTCAATCCAACGCTCAGTAAGCTCAGGGTCGGCGAGGTCGCGCTTGTTCAACACTTTTACACAAGGCTTATCGCCGCGCAGTGAAGAGATCATTGGGTTTTCACTACTGAACGGGATACGAGCGTCCAGTACTTCGATGATCACATCAACCTGTGGGATAACTTCTTCGATTTCTTTACGGGCTTTATGCATGTGACCCGGAAACCATTGAATAGACATAGAGATAAACCTTGATAAATATATTTGCTGCACATTGTAAGGGTTGGATGATACGTGTAAAGGTATATCTCTCCCGACCTTCAATGAGCTCAGTGAGTTTGCTTGAAGTATAGGCGACTTAGTGATGTTTATTAGCTTAGATTGACCTAATGAAGGTGAGATCCATTACTGTTGTGAAGTATAAAAAGCCGCAATATCTTTCAAGTCTTGATCACTAAGTTTACTCAGCTGTGTTTGCATCATTTCAGCGTAATCGCCTTGTCTATCACCATTTTGGTAAGCTTTCATTGTGTTATAGAGGTAAGTTGAATCTTGGCCAGAAAGTTTAGGGTAAGCAGTGCTACTTATTTCACCCGTGGGGTTATGACAGAAAATGCAACTTGGTGACTTCATTTTACCCAGTTCAGGATCGCCAAAATTAGAGGCATGAAGGCTAGGGGAAAGAGTGAGTAATAGTAAAGTGAAGGATCGGTAAGTCATGCATTTGCTCCGGTAAAAACATAACAATAAAGCTTACCCTAAGGGGAAGCTCAAGTCCGAATTGCTTTAGATGCTTTAGATATTTTAGAAGCTAATAGTGTTGACAGTTACAACTGACTTCGTTCTGTTAGGCGAGTAGAGGGCTTAAGAAGTGATGTTTTGTGAGTTCACAAATTCTACTCGTGCTTTAGATGACAGAATGTAATTAACTCACTGATGATAGGATTTAAACCTCATTGTTCAGTCTAACTGTGATTCTATGACGGAGGGGGGATAATAGAAGCTCACCTTTTCAAGGGCCTAAATTATAATACGATCTGTTGTAAAAATAACTGTATTCCAGTGTCTTTATATTTGTGACTCAAATATTAACTACATGCCAGGTTGTATAATAGTCTCTAAACTATTGATAAAATTTGCTTTTCTTATTGCTTCTTTTCGGTTGGTTACGTTTATTTTTTTATATATATTATATACATGTGTTTTCACTGTACTTTCTGAAATAAATAGTTCACTTGATATCTCTAAATTTGTATCTCCTCTGATAACTCGTTTAAATATTTGAGCTTCTCTTTTTGTAAGGGTAGATAATATTACCTGTGACTTGAATGTTTGGGATCGCGCATTGGATAAAATATGCGACATTAACTTCCTCGGTAGCCATAGGTCGTCATCACAGACCGTTTTCAAGCAACGTGTAAGGTGCTCTACAGGAGCATCTTGATAGATTATGCCCTTTATATTAAACATGTTGAATAGTTGCATTACGGTAATACTCTGTCCGGTAATATCAGAGGGAACATCATAGATTACCCATTTGTTGGACTCTACTTTTGATAAGGTGATGTAGACATCTTTGATGTCAGCTAAGAGTAAGTAACTAATGAGAATGACATCGAACGTCTTGCGATGATTCGAACGTTCAATGCCTGAAATACATTCACGACTAAAACAAAAGTCACTGTATTTCTCTATTTCTCGTTGAATAAACTGGTTATTTATACCGTTATCGCCAATTAGGAGCATGTGCTTTAAATTATTTTTACTGTTATGCATACTTTACTCCGAAACTGACAAATCGTGTTGTGATTATATGATACTAGGTTTTATATAATTGCGTTGCATATCTCAGGATTTATATAATTACATATTTAAGGCTGCTGTGAAAGGAGGGGTTCTATAGAAATTTGTAATGTATCGTCATATATTCCTCCCGGTTTGTTCTCTGTTTCCCCAATTACAAAACTCAAAGGAATAGGTTGACCGATCGTAGCCGAAATACGCTGAATTTTTGCATCAAGTTGACCGAGGTTTACTCTATCGTTATCTAGGGAAAGTTCGTATGGAATATCCCATTTTGTCTCATCAGATTCATGACGTAGCATCCCTTGATGGGATGATTCCAATACGATGGTATACGCTGTATTACTTTGCACCCATAGGTTCGGTGCAGAACGAATAATCTTGTTTGAATATAATGTTCCTAGATCAAGGTCATAATGCTGTTGAGTTAACCCATAAAAGTGAACTTTTGCAGCTGGTGGCACGGTAACGGATACTGGGAGTGAGCTAGGGCTGATCTCTATTTGTTGGTTGTCTGAGGTATAAGAGGGCGACACTTCTAAAAGCCCCCGGTAGGTTCCTGACGCTAGCCACTGTTTGCTTGGGAAACGCATTTGTATGGTTGTCGAAGGTTGACTGTCGGTTAATGATAAATGCCACTGATTCGCGATTGGCACACCTACTTGTCCACTCCACTCGAAGTTGAGTTTGTCTTGGTTTAACCCTTTTAACGTCCGACTGGTATCGTTAAGTTGTAAAACCAAACTCAATTTACAGGCTTCTCCAACTATATTTGCATCGATCCTATAAGTATTAATTTTTGCGTAAGTACCTGTGTTGAAAACGTCGTATTGCGACTGGGATGAGACGGGTTGAATAGTCAATGCACTAGCTTCACATGCTAATACAGAGGGTATCGAATTCATGGCGATGAGGAACCATCCTCCCCACCGAAGTTGTTTAATCCACATACACATCTCCTAGTCTGATCAAGTTGTCACTGCGCTCGCTGAGAGTAATGACGGCTGACTCTTGTCCTTTAGTGTCGAGAATCAGTTGATATTTCCCTGGCTTTAACCCGGATATCGCAAATATGCCACTCCGATTGGTAAAGAAGTCAATCGGTAACTGTTTAGATTCACCAAGGTAATGTGCTACACCAGCGACAAGTGAAATTGGATTGTTACTTTGACGGTCGTATAGCTTACCGATCACGGTTAAGACCGCATCGGAACCAATTTGTAGTTGGAAGCCCCGTTTATAGTCAGGCTTAACCCAAAAAGCACCATCCCCCAAATCATATCCTGGTGGTAAGTTATCGACCTCATAACCGATGACTTGGCTATTGTAAGCAACAAGATCAGGGACCATGGCACTGGCATCTCCGTTAAGGTAAACACGTGCGTACTCTCCGTCTTTTGTTGGGTCCAATGCCACGTCATTCTCTGCGAGACTTTCGTGCTTGCTGACAATAGCAAATGCTTCACGAACCGGTCTGCCTATCGTTACCGATGAACCTGCAAACGCAAGTGCACTGCTGATAGTCACGTCGGTACTGTGGTTTCTTGTGTCACCACTAATGTCGTCAAGTCGAGAGGCATGGGTCGCACTCAATTCGTAACGGTTTGCTGTATAGTTAATACCAGCGTCCATATCGGCGTCCGTTTCTTCATTCGTAATGACACTCGCAAACCCTGATATCCCTCCGGTGTTACCTATATTATTCTGATAGCTGTAATCTAAGGCGGCTTCTCTTAGCTCTGTGCTGTAACGACCGACGACACGAGTTTGTCGGCTAAGAGGCCAACTTATGGTGAGCGTAGTGCTGATGTCATCGCCTTTACTGGCGTGATCTTGATAGCTAACTCGGGCACTCCAAGTCGCGTGAGTATCAAACAGTCCATCCGATAAACTCGGGCTAATTAGCCAATAGTCGTTCTCTTTGTCTATTCCTGAACGGTAATTGACTGTCATGGCGGCACGTAAAGATCGACTTAGATAAATCGAACCGAATGCAGAAGCATAGTGAGTGGTTAAGTTGATGTCTTTGTCGGAGGCGTCAAACCCAGCAACACCAGTAAAATTGTTGCTCAGATACTCATAACTAACACTCAGTTGTGGAGCCAGTGTATTCTTACTGGAAAATTCCGCATCAAATGCAAATTTGTAAGCATCGCCAGTTCCAAATACAGGATGTTCGCTACGTGAAGCATTGAGTTCAGTGACTCCCCATCTAGAAGCGATGAGTGCGGTAGTTCCATATTGATATAAATCTTCACGGGTTTGAAAGTTGGAACCTAACGTTAACCAAGGGTTAATCCCCAAATCGACATAACCATGGAAAATACGCTCATCGGTTAGGTATTCTAGTTGTCCATTTTGGAGTTCAGAGGGTGCTCCGTACATAATGCTATATTCAAACTCACCTCTATTGAGTAAGTCGTTACCAGTCGCAATAGAAAACTCGATACGCTCTTCATTCCCAGAACGATCGGTAATGACGAGTACAATATCGTTACTACCTTGCGCGAGAGGTATATCACTCAGGTTGTAGCTACCAGCGCCTAAAGTTAATCGTTGAACTGCAATCCCATCTATATAGACATCGACATTCGAGGCTCTTTGAAGTGTGAACGATTGATTGGCTCGTGGTCGTGCATTTCTGGTTGGAATCAGTGTGAAATCTCGAGTTAAGCCAATACCAAGTATGTCGGTGCTGTCCTGAAAAGATTGGCCACTGTTGTACATATCGCCGAGCACAAGTCGTGTACCTTGCTGTGCAAAGTCAATATTAAGACGAGTTCCTTCTCTCACATATTGTGACTTTTGTGATGAACCATTTTCTAAATAGGATTCATATTCAAAATTGAAAAAACCAATGTTAAGTGCCGAGTCGAATTGACTGCGATAAAGATCTTGCCTTGACGATTTTTGATCGACGTATTGGCTCTCATTGGCGGAAAGGGCCACGTTAACGTATCCGCTTAACAGACTTGGCTCAGCATAGTTATAAAAATCATCTGCGCCGTTCATCGAGAGTTGTTGGGTTAAGCTAAATTCTGGCGGAACCGTCACGATACATTCCAACGAAGAAAAGTCGAAATTAAGTCCCAGCCCTACGCTCTTAAAGTGGTGCTGCGACAGCATCTCATCGTCTGTTGTGTTATGGAGCTTACCAATACCTTCTTGAGTGACGACAGACGAAAGGAGAGACAGCGTACTTTCCTTTGGCAATAGAATTTCGTTGTTTGCGGTAATGATAATATCCGCTTCACCAAGTATGGTGTCACTTATTCTTAGTAAAGAGGTAAGTTGAATATCGCGTCCTGTCGGGTTCAATACCATTTCCTGCCCCCAAGCTACAGGGCTTAAGGCGGTACAATAAAACAGTACTAATCCCAAGACATAGAAAACTTGCCACATCTTGTGAGAGGTTTCAGTTTTCATATCCATGATAAGTGCCTACTGGTAAGTAATTTAAAGAAGAAGGCAAAGTAATAGTCGAGCGTGGTGGAATAAACTGTTCACCTAAAGCCTCATGTACCTTTTGGTTCTGAGATTCGAGCCCCTTAAAATGAAGTAACGATGTATAGGTAAATCGCGACCCTGAATTAGTGAGTGTTAGTTTTCCTTGTTCATCTATATGTAAGTTCACGTCAGGCTCTAGCGAGGATGAGTGAATGTGCAACAACGCATTGTAGTGAACTTGCAAATTGATACCGGTTGTTAAACTGGTAGGACTGTCCACTTTTCCGTTGTTTTGACCAATATTCACGGTACTGAAACGAACAAAGTAACTTTGGGAAGTTTCGAGTGAGCGGTTTCCCAACCATTGTATACGGAATACTTGACGCTCACCGGGTGCCAACATAGCGGCAGGTGGAAACACAAACATCACCTCACTCGATAGATCTGATGTTTGGAACGTGCCATCAGGTAAGAATTTCAAACGACGAACGTTAGCTTCAAGTGGGAGATCCCGCGTTGAGTTGTTAGTCACAACCAGTTGCGATGTTGCCCTGTGATCGGTATTGAGTTCAATGACGGTTGGAAACAGTGTTATGCCAAACGCTTGTGCACACAGAAAACAAGAAATGAACCCACCCAAAATATAACGTCTCATTGCTACTGATCCTGCTCGATTTCAATCGATAGCGTGTCTACATTGTAATTTTCAAGTGGCTGCATTTCGAAAAAACGAGTGGAATAGGGAAGAACTAAAGTTCCTGGAATACGTTTGGCGATTTCTACGCCTTTTAAATAGGTTGATTTTGTGCCGTCAGAAATTTTCCATGTCGTATTGGTTAACCGACCATAACTATTACCGCTGTTCAGTACTTCAAGGACCCATTTGTTATTCTTGTCATTTGGTTCGATACTTTTAATTTCTAGTTGAGAGGCAGTGTTCTGAGGTCGCACGTTGATAAGCGTATTAAACTGAAGTAACAGACTCACTTGCCCTTGGTTGCTGCTTGCTCTTTGAACTTTCATTTGCTTAACAGCAATACGAAAAGCTTTTGATTCTGTAATGGACGGATCGCCTAAATATCGGACCATAATAGATTGCGAACGCCCAGGCTCTATAATTGCAGTTACTGGAATCACTAATAGCTCGTCATCTGCAGGCGTCGTGGTCTCTTTTCCGTATTCATTCATAGTCATAAATACTGGAGTCAGTTCCACTGTGAGTGGTTCGGTAGACGAATTCTCAACCCTCATCGTCATTTGAGCTCTTTTACCAAGTGGTGTCATCTCCATAGACATCGGCTCTACTTTGAACGCATGAGCTGACAAACAAGTGAGTGACAACAATAAGAGAACAGTCCATTTATGCATGATCCATTTATACATCGCGATGAGCTCCAAATTAAACTAGAGTCGGTAATACAACTGAGGTTAAGTTTTAATACCACTAAGGCTTAGATGAAGTCGGAGGCTAAATAATAGCCCCCGACTTATTTAACCTCTAATTTGAGGTGATATTTACGGTTAATGTATCTGAATAACCACCTGCCCATGGGGAGGTTTCTGTTGTCACAATATCAATGGACGCGGCAACACCAGTCGCCAATACTCCAGAACCACCATAAGAGTTACTGACTGAAACGTCATTTTGACCTGGGCCACCTGGTGCATTTAGTGTGAAAGGTGCTAAGCCTGAAGGGTTAAATGTTGCATCGTAGGTAAGAGCGTAGTCTTCGCTATCATCGGACTCTAGACCACCCTCAGCACTCGTCAGTGTCACAGTTGCACCGTCGACGTCATTACACTTCATGTTAAGGCCACTAACAGAAAGGTTTTGAATTTGAGATACGTTACCAAAGTCCATCAGTTGTGTTGAAAGACCAGTAACTTCACATACAGGTGAAACAAAACCAACTAGCTGGACATCACCAGGAGCGGCTTGAACTTGAGCACCAAAAATAGCAGTGACTGTTGCTGCGTAGAGTGTTAGCTTTTTCATTAGAAATTCCTTTATCTTAAATGATTGGCTCGAATACTGCTGAGCGTATTTTGTTCTGCAGATACATTGCAGAGTTTTTACTTGGTCACGCTATGAATCGAAGGGTAAACTTCGATTTCAATAACGTCTTGATAATAACCCGCGAAACGCAAGCTATTTTCGAGTGCTACCCTAAGGCTCCCCTGTTGAGAGAAAGGAATAACACCAGAACTGTTTATCATTACTGGTGAAGTAAGTTGGCTGCTGTGCCTACTTTCATAAAGACGAAGCTTGTCTATTTGTAATGACAGATTATAAGTTTCAATAATATCAACCCCTTGGTGCTGATATTTTAAGCCTCCATATTTTGAATTAATCGTTATACCCAACGGACGATTACAATACATAATAAAAGGCAATAGTTGCACATCACGGTGTTCCGTAAACTTCATGACATTGCCAGAGAAGAAATTTATTTCGCATCGAGCTTTGATCTGGCCGTTAATTCCTAACGTTAAGGTGTTAGCACTGGTGTAGAATGAAAGTGACAGGCTAAAAATTAACGTTGAGACGATGAAGTTTCGAATAATTACGAATGCTCTAATCATCATTTCACCTCTCATTGATTGAATGTAACCTGTTGCTTAACTTTCAAAACTATAAGTGCTTTAAAAAATGGTGAAGTAGTAAAAAAAGTTTATTATTTAGACGAAGTATGAGTTTTAGTATGAGTTTAAGGTAAGGTATAGAGAGTACATTTTTAGATAATAATTTTGTTTTCAATTAGATAGGCAGATTTTGACCCACAGTTAAATTTACGAGTGAATTTTTCTTAATTGATAAAATTAGAACTATGGTCTACGGCGTTATTTTTGGTGAATTTTTCGATGGATTAATCTTCCAGGAATATTTTATTTTTAGTTTTATTCACTGGCTTATAATTTGAATATGACGATTTTTAATTGTAATAGTGTACAGTGGCTATCTATATTGGTTGATAAATTTCTATTTAAATTAGCCTATTACGATGATTTTTTAGAGTTGATGTGTTTTATTTTTAAATACCGTACGTGTGGTAAATAGAAAATGAAATTATTACTATTAAATTATTTGATTTTATTGGGCGCGAAAAATTCAATCTCACAAATTAAAATCGAAATTTAACGAAAATTGAATGCTTAAACGCAGGTTTAATACATAGAAGGTATTCACATAGGCCAAAACAAGATTGCGTTCTGTTGCAGTTAATTTAGTGGAGTCTATTAGGCAGATTAGTCGGTATAGGTGAGTTGGCTATTTTTCGGTGGAAGAGGTGAATGATTTTTTCTGAAAGACTAAAGCTTCGTAAGGGAAGCTCTAGTCTTAACTGCTTTTATGCGAATCTTGTTCAGCGTTAAAGCGCATTTTCCAACTGAGTTAGGAAAGTCGTGATGTCTTCTGAGCTGATATCTCTATGAGTAACAAAACGTACAGGGTTACCTGGTGACATTGTAATGCCTTGTTCTCCTAACTCCCGTGCGATACGGTTAATATCAACCGACTGATCTAACTTCGCAAACACAATATTAGTCTGAATGAAATCAGGGTTAACAGAGAAACCTTCTAACTTGCTTAAACCAATCGCTAGTTTTTTTGCGTTTTCATGGTCTACTTTAAGTTGAGCCACGTTCTCCGTGAGCGCCATTTTACCTGCTGCAGCAAGAATACCAGCCTGACGCATACCACCACCGACCATTTTACGCAGTCGACGAGCTTTAGCGATGTACGCTTTGCTACCAAGAAGTAGAGAGCCAATCGGAGCACCCAAACCTTTTGATAAACAAATTGTCATCGAATCGAAGTGTTGAGCGATCTCTTTAATGTGAACATCTAGTGCAGCCGCCGCATTATAGACACGCGCGCCATCTAGGTGCATTTGCAGGCCGTGTTGGTTTACGAACTCACGCGCTTCCGCTAGGTAAGAGATTGGCAGCACTTTACCATTGATTGTGTTTTCTAAACTAAGAAGCTTAGTACGAGCAAAGTGGCTGTCGTCTGGCTTAATCGCAGCAGCAAGCTTTTTAAAATCTAACGTGCCGTCAGGGTTGTTCTCGATTGGCTGAGGTTGAATCGAGCCAAGCACTGCAGCACCGCCGGCTTCATACTTATAGTTATGCGCCTGTTGGCCACAAAGGTATTCGTCACCGCGCTCACAGTGCGCCATTAAACCCAGCAGGTTGGCTTGTGTGCCGGAAGAAGTGAACATAGCCGCTTCAAAACCGGTTTCATTTGCAGCCCATTGTTCCAGATCGTTGACGGTTGGGTCATCGCCATATACATCATCGCCTACTTCTGCATTTGCCATTACATCACGCATAGCTTGCGAAGGTTTAGTTACGGTGTCAGAACGAAAGTCCATGTTTATCTCCTAGAGAACTTTAGGTAGTCATATAATTGGCTATAGATGGCCACATAGTTGGGCTTTGCTTAAACAAGCGATGGTTTTGGTATCGGTAATTTGATCGTTGCGAATTTTATGTTGCAGCTCTTCCAAGCTAAGTTCAATAACCTCTATGACTTCATCTTCATCACATTCAAAGCGGGTAGTAAGGCTTAAGTCTTTTGCGATGAATAAGTGTTGGATCTCATCACAGAAGCCAGCTAAAGGGGTAACTTGCCCTAAGCTCTGGAAATAAGTTGCACTGTAACCCGTTTCTTCTTCGAGTTCGCGTTGTGCACATTGAAGAGGTGTCTCATCAATTTCCATCGTGCCAGCGGGGAGTTCCAAAAGCCATTTCTTAAGAGAAGGACGAAACTGGTTAATGAGGATGATTTTTCCAGACGAAGTGATAGGAAGAATAACGGCCGCGCCGGGGTGGTTTATTGTTGTATGTTTTACCACGACGTTCGTAGGGAGCGTCACGTTCTCTTCTATAAGAGAAATACTTTTCCATTGATGGATAACTTTACTCATGCAATCTGGCCACTTTCCTTGCCAATTTTTCTTATAACTGAAGACGTGTACCACCATAACGTCTATGGTGTCGAAAATAAAAGAAAAATTAGGGTTAACAATAGATTTAGTTTCACACCATTCGTGATGTTATTCTCATAATTGGAATCTATGATTGCGCGAAAATTGCAGCTTAACCATCTGATATAAAGGCAACTCAATAATAAAAGATACTTGTAACAAAGTGCTAACAAATGTATAAAAACGTATCTACACTCTCAACTGTTCAAAGATTTTCGGAGTAACGCATGAACCTTTCTATTTCCTCACATGCTGACAAGGCGCTACTCTCTGAAAGAATCAATAAATTAGCGCATGCTCTCTCTGATGGCGTTTATGAAAGAGAAGACACCATTAAGCTTTGTTTACTAGCGGCTCTGGCTGGCGAAAGTGTGTTCCTATTGGGCCCTCCGGGTATCGCAAAAAGCCTTATCGCTAAACGGCTCATCCAGGCTTTTGACAACAGTAGCTACTTCGAATATTTGATGACACGTTTCTCTACTCCTGAGGAAGTGTTCGGCCCACTAAGCATTCAAGAATTAAAAGATAACGGTCGTTACGTAAGGCTGACCGAAGGCTACCTACCAACCGCGCAAGTTGTATTCCTTGATGAGATCTGGAAAGCAGGCCCTGCCATTCTCAATACGTTACTGACTGTGGTTAACGAAAAGACATTTAAAAATGGCGCAGACATTGAGCGTGTGCCGATGCGTCTATTGGTTTCAGCGTCTAATGAACTTCCTGACGAAGACAGTGGACTAGAAGCACTTTATGACCGAATGTTAGTTCGCGTGTTCGTCAACCGTATTCAAAACAAACAAAACTTCAAATCGATGCTAACGACAGGTACTTCTCAAGAAGCCGTCATTCCAAAAGGGTTAGCGATTACAGACATTGAATATCATCAATGGCAGAAAGAACTCGATAATCTGGAGTTGACGGATAATTCGTTTAACAAGTTATTTGAGCTAAAAACCATGCTTGAAGACACGATTAAGAAGCAAGGCTCAGCGTCAGAGTCGGATTTGTATGTTTCGGACAGACGCTGGAAGAAAGCGGTTAAATTATTGAAAGCGAGCGCATTCTTCAGTGGCCGTGATAGCGTTAACCCGCTCGATATTATGCTTCTTCAAGATTGTTTGTGGCATAGCCCTGAATCTCGCGATGTGGTTCGTAGCGTTGTAAAAGATTTTGCGTTGAACCGAGCGTTTGATCAGCAAGAGTCTAAATCTCAAATCGAAATGTCTCGTGAAGAGCTAGAAGAGATTCAAGATGATGTTGAATCGACTCTGTCGGTGTCGCTCTCTGTGGAGTCAACCAGTGGCTTACGACGTAAAGACGTTTACCAACATGATATCAAGAACGCGAAAATGTACAGCGTCGGTAGCGCATACAATCTTATTAAATTGGTTATGCTGCAAAGCAATATGTCGGTGTCTGAATCTGAGAAAGGCGATAGTCGTTGGGTGTATGTAGCCAAAGATGATTTTGACCGTGTTTTAAAAGAAGGTCATGGCGACATTTACGGTTACGTAAACGAAAACAAAAATCTATGCCGTTTAAAGCTCGACTTGGATGCATCCAATCAATTAGTGATCAAAGACATTGCTAATCGTTCTGTATTGGTGAGTGTGGTGACTACTGACGGTTTAGATCAAGAACTGTATAACAAGTGGTTGAATGGCGCTGAGAAAGCCCTAGAACAGTTAACTGCAGCAGAATTTAAGTTAAAAAGAGTACGCACTGAATTCCATGACGCATTGCCGCATAACTATATTGACCCTGATTTACCGAAAGCGATGGAATCAAGCTTACAGGCGGTAACACAAGAGCTTGAAACGACGAAAGTAAAAAGTAGCAAGATCGCACAACGCATTAAGTTCATGAGTCAGTACTTTGAGTAAGAGGGGGAGTATATGTTAGGAGCTGACGGCTTAAACCTCGCTTTGATGGTGGCTGACTCAGGTATCATTGATACCGCGATGAATGATCTTATCGCTCGTTCTCAAGTGATGATGGCTGCTGAGAATAAAGGTGTGAAAACATCAGTCAAAAACCACTTAGTTAAATGGCGCGGTAAAGTGAAAAAACGCGTCACTAAAGTGTGTGAAACCGACCGTTTCCAAGAGGAAATCGCACTTTACCAAGAAGTGATTTACTGGGATGAATCTCAGTTTTTTGACGAGATTGATAGCGTGATCAAGAAGCTGGAGTGGCACTCAGCATTTTATCTACAAGCAAGACGTTTGATGGAAAACAATAAAGGTGTTTATAACGCGATGTTTCCACATTACTTTTGTGATCAATGGTACCAATCGCTCTCAGACGCCATCAAGCAAGCTCAAGTCACCGAACTCGAAACAAGCAAAGAAAAAGTCTTAGCTGATCTTTATCAGCGCATGGAAACCATGAAAAACATGGACAAAGTGACAGAGTCGGGCGATGAAGGCAGTGTAGGGCGCTTATGGGACATGGCATCGGCCAAGTTAAGCAAAACAGACCTAACCATCATGAAGCGCCACGCTGAGTTTCTGAATAAGCACAAGGGCTTGCAAGAGATCGCAGAAAAACTAGGACGTATGGCTGCTGAGGAAGATGATCCTTCGCTACACAAAGCTCCTGTAGAAGAACTGCAGATGGTTGAAGAGAAAAGCGATGAAGCGGTCGATGATATTGTTGGGATTCACGAAAGTGATGATCTCAACAAGATGCTGCCAAACGAAACCATGTTCCTCGCTTACCCTGAACTTGAGGTTATCTTTTATAAGCACTTGGCCGACAAGCGTTTATTGAGCTATCGTTCGCAAGGTAAATCACGGACATTGCGTAAAGTGAAAGCGCAAAAGCCTGATAGCAAGAATATCGATATTGAAAAGGGCCCGTTTATCGTCTGTGTCGACGCTTCTGGTTCTATGAGCGGTTTCCCAGAGCAGTCAGCCAAAGCTATGGCTTATGCTTTGATGCAGATAGCTCTAGCTGAAGAGAGAGACTGTTACGTGATTCTGTTCTCTTCTGAGCAGATCACCTATGAGTTAACAAGGCAAGATGGCCTACGTGAAGCGAGTGACTTTTTAAGCTACTCATTCCATGGCGGTACAGATTTAGAACCTGTTCTGATGAAGTCGATTGATTTGATGACGGGTGACAAATACAAGAACGCAGATTTGATCGTGCTTTCTGACTTTATTGCTCCTAAGCAGTCTGATGAAATGATTGCTCAGGTCGAAAAATTGAAAGAGCACAAAAACCGTTTTCATGCGGTTAGTCTTTCGAAATATGGCAACCCACAACTTATGACGATGTTTGACCATTGTTGGGCTTACCATCCAAGCCTAGTCGGTCGTTTTATGAAGAAGTGGTAACGTCGAATTCCTTAATTTGCTCCATTTTGCTGCGTGTTTATTGATTGAAGAGATCGAACATGCAGCAATTTGATTTAAATGTCAGCAAACGGATTTGAAATTCATTTTTTTGTTTGACTATCTCCCCGCGATCCGTAAAGTGGGCACCCGAACACAGCGGTGTGGCTTGCTTTAGCCCCTAAAGTGTTGAATTGAAAAGGCGCCTTGGCAGAGTGGCTATGCAGCGGATTGCAAATCCGTGGACCTCGGTTCGACTCCGGGAGGCGCCTCCATTCTTTCTCTTAGTTTGAAAAATTAAGAGGTAATAAGAATGAAAATGCGAT
>NZ_JBFRQW010000025.1:0-28067 GCF_041472735.1 Vibrio sp. 10N.261.46.E11 | reverse complement strand
AAAACTTCTGGTGCGGATCACCAACACCGATTGCGAGGTTTCAGAGTTATGAGCAAACCAATTACAAAAGAAATGTGGGCTGAGATTGAAGCGGAAATGGCAGGTGGTTGGGTTGCTATCGCTTTCAATTACAAAGGCCATGAAGTGTCGGTAAATCGTGTCCGTGTATCTGAATCAAAAACATGTTTGGAAGTATACGTTGATGGCTTTATCAAAGGTGACTGGATGAATTGCTGGGATGAAGAGAAATTAAAAAATCGCCCCGACATCATTGAAGATATTTGGTGCTTAAAAACCAAAGCTAAATATTCCGCAAAGCATAAAAAGGATCTTGAGAGAATTTTTGGCAAGCGTCGAGTTAAAAAAGAGTACCCAGACCTACATGAGATATTTGCCTTTCATGTCCCTCACTTCTCAAAAGCTTCTGTGCTGTGTCGTCAGTTCAAAAAGCTCGAAGGGTTAGAGCTGACTAAAGCAATGTGCCTTGAGGCATAAGCGAAACAAGCAAGGTTCGCCTTGCTTGTCTGCCTAGCGTGGTTGCTAGGTACTGATGAGCAGCCAGTACAACACAAAGCTATAGGAGGTTTTTATTATGTTTGGTGAATACACACCACTAATGAAAGCAGGTTTATTACAACGCCGCTTAGCGAATGGTAAAGCCATACTCGATGCTGAACTAGGCTTGCAGAAATGGTGTCCACACTGCCAAGAGTACTGGCCGCAAGACACCTTGTTCTGGTCGCCATGCAGAAGAAACCCCGATGGGTTGCAGAGTTGGTGCAAAGCTTGTCAGTTGGAATGCAAGAACGCCAAACGTAAAGCGGCTTAGGAGATACGATATGTGTAATTGCTTAAACGAAACTCTCTTGAAGATTAAAGAAAAAGTGATAGAAAATATTGCTAACGATGCAGAATTAGAATCTTTAGAGATCGGCTATCAAAACAAAGTGATTCGATTTGATGGCAAAGAAAATGACGTAATGCTAGGTGTGAAATTTTCATATTTCAAAACAAAAAAAGGCGGTGAAAGATATAAGAACCGAACTAAAGATCATATTAGTTTGGCTATGTCTTATTGCCCTATGTGTGGTGAGAAGTATGAGTAATCTATTAAAACTTGTCCAAATCGCTAAGCGTGATCTTGCTATGGAAGATGATTCTTATCGTGACGTTCTTGAGCAATGCACAGGTAAGCGAAGTGCAAAAGGCTTGAACGACATTCAACTAACCAAAGTGTTAGACAGAATGAAAGCGCTAGGCTTTAAACCAAAACGCAAGCCACAAGCAAGAGCGCCAGAAGTAACAAAGATTCGTATGATTTGGCGTACAATGCACAAACAAGGCTTTATCCGCAATGCGAACGACGTTGCCATTGATGCTTATGTGAAACGCATGACTACGGCATCAAATGGGCGTGGCATTGAGAAGGCGATTTGGCTTAAGTCAACTCAAGCGGCTGAAGTGTTAGAAGCTTTAAAGAAATGGCACTATCGATTGATGGCCGAAGTGATCACTAAAAGTGGTGGTCGCATTCCATCGAACAACGACTGCACGGGCCCAGCTGGCTACGATCTATTAGCCGAACATTACGAAAGTAAATATTTCAAATCTGATTAACGTGCTCAACAAGCAATCACTGCCATATACTACAAACACCTCGCCATTGCGGGGTGTTTTTGTATTCATGTTATTTGAAGGTATGCCATGTGGATGGGAGGCAATGATGAGTGAAGAAAACCAAGACTTGTTTGGTTACAAGAATGTAAGCCTAGAAGAAGTTGAAAAACTAGCAGACGATGAAGAGCACCAACGATGGCCAGAAGCCATGCGCCAAATCTACTGCATATTTAAAGATGAGCTCGTTAAGAACGAAACCGACCCAAAGCTTGCGGTGGTTTTACTGCATCGTATTTGCAAAGAGTTCGGTGGTGTTCAGCTTTACCTTCCACGCGGCAGACAACTTGAATCTGAAATCATGAACCTATCTATCTGGCGTGAGTTCAATGGTGCGAATGTTGAAGAGCTGTCACGTAAATACGATAAAAGTATGCAGCACATCTATCGCGTAGTCGCTAAAATGCGCAAGATAGAAGTTAAGAACCGTCAACCGAATTTATTTTAAGGAAGGGAAAGTGAAAAAATTATGTTTGATGCTTATGATGTTATCACCAACTGCGTTAGCTTCGACAGTTGATGAGTTAATTGAAAGCTTTGAAAACTCTAATATCTATAGTGCTGATTGGTATGAGAAAGGCTCTAGCAAAATTGCTGAATCATCGAATGACTATAGAGACATCAAGGTAAATTTAACTGACAAAAAAGGAGCTATTATCATCACTCAACCTTTTGGGGCTGACTTTGATGATTTAGCGATTAGTCCATGCTACCGTTTAACCGCCTATATTGACTACGACAAGTCTGCTACTTGGGCTGACCCAAGCACAGATGGAGAACTGTTAATTAGTTCAGTTTTTAGCTCTAAGACTAAAATGGGACAAGAGAATAAAGCAGAGTTAAACGGTTGGAATTTGAGCTTTAAGCGTTTACCATCTGGCTTTACATGTGAGGTTGTAAAGAGTAAATAATCAACAATCCGCGTTACTTCCACAAGCTATTAAATAGAAAGCACAATCAGTTAAACGTAACCCCATTACTAAACTGGTTGTGCTATGAAAACCCTAACTCTCCACCGCAATTATTTTCCTCATGGTGTTTTTTCTTATCTGTGCGATGAGAATGGAAACGTCATTCTCAAGACCGTTGAACGCCCTTGGAAAAATAACCAAGCTGGCATTTCATGTATTCCAGAAGGCACCTATGACCTACTGCCACATGACAGCCCGAAGTTTGGCCAATGCTACGCGCTAGAAGCACCTACCCTTGGTGTTACTCGATTCGGCCCTTCTCAGCGAACTCATATCCTCATTCATCCAGCAAACCGAGCATCACAGCTTGAAGGTTGTATTGCACCAGGTATGGACTTTGGTGTGGTGAATGATGAATGGGCGGTTCTCCATTCCCGTGATGCTTTTGATTACTTGATGGCTCACCTTGGTGGTGAAAAAGCCAAGCTTGTTATTCGCCGAGCGTAATCATGGGGCGTAATTGGAACTTTGCCAAACAGCGAGGCCGAGAGCAGCGTCTCGATGCTGAATTGAAAGCATTTCAAACAGGCGTTGAAGTCCCATTAACCCCACCTTTATTTAGCCACGATGCCACCATGCAAAGCTACTTTTCTAAAGCGTGGAGCCGTGTCTCTCAGTGTGAAATTAATCGCCACCTTGGCATTGCAAAAATGCCACAAGGAAATGGCCTAGTTTCAAAAATTAGGAGCTTAAGAGAATGTCACTTTCAGTTATCGCGGGGGTAGCTTCGCTTGCCATGGAATATGGCCCTGCTGCCATTCGCGGCATATCCAGTTTGTTTGGTGGTAGTGAAACGGCAGACAAAGTAGCCGAAGCGGTAGAGCAAGCCGATTCCATGTTTGGGGCTAGCAAGGCGCAGAAAGAGTTGGCCGTTACTCGCGCCCTGCAAAACTTGCCACCTGAATCTTTGGTTGAACTTGAGAAGATTAAGGTCGAGTTAGAAAAAGAAAAGACTCGCCGCCAAGAACTCACGCTTGGTGATAAACAAGCCGAACATCACGAAACCCAAGTGACGATTCGTGAAGGTGATAAGGCTGAAGATGAATACGTTCGTCACACTCGCCCTTGGGGTTGCCGTTTGAGTTTGTATTCTGCCATTGCTTATATCTTCCTGTTTGAACTGCTCGAAGCCTTTGATAAAGGAACGGGGGCAAATTGGGAAATTGCAGCGGGGTTGATGGCACCATTTCTTACTTACCTTGGTTGGCGCTCTGCTGATAAGCGTGGCATGACCAAAGGCACAGGCTCAATGGTTGGTGATGCACTTAAGGCGGTGAAAGTAAAATGACCGACCAGTTCGATAAGGCTCAAGAGCTTGAGCAAACCTTCAGAGAAAAAGCCATTGCTCATCAACGTACACGCTGCATAGAACAGCCCGACGAAGATGAACACGGTAATCGCTATTGCTTAAGTTGTGGTGACGCCATCCCAACTAAGCGATTAGAAGCGATGCCAAATGCGGTGCGCTGCGTCAGTTGTCAGTCTAGAAAGGAGCCCTGATGGAGTACGAATGGGTAAAGACTTGGTGGCCTGTCGTGTGGGCTGGCGTTTTAACCTTGGTTCAAGTGATTCAGCTTTTGCTATCCAAAACCTATGCCAGACGCGAAGAGGTGCAGGATGTGAGGCGAGAAATGGACGAGCTAAAAGCGCAAGTTGATGCAATGCCAACCCGAGATGAGATCACGAAACTCACTCTTGAACTTTCTGAATCGCGCGGAGAAATGAAAGAACTTCGCGCCCAGATGCGCCCAGTCGAGCACCTAGCTCAACTGTTATTAGAACAACGTTTAAAAGATGATAAATAGGAATTGTTATGCATGGAATAGGAAAGGCGATGTATGCGCTTATGGTTGTAGGCTGCCTATTTAGCGCTGTGTTTGGTTGGGCAGTAATAGAATCCTTGATATGGCTCTTTTCCCATATCAGTTTTAATTTTTAACGGAGTACTTATGGGCTTTAAAGAGTTATTAAAAGAAGACCAACGTCTTGTGATCTTGCGTTCGCTTCATGACATGACAGGGTATGAAGCGAACGAATCAATCCTTGATTCTTGCCTTGATACTTACGGTCACAAAATTAGCCGTGATGCGGTTCGTACGCACTTATCTTGGCTTGAAGAGCAAGGGCTAATTAGCATTCGCACGGTATTAGACTGCCAAGTCGCAAAACTCACAGGTCGTGGTGAAGATGTGGCAACAGGTCAAGCCATTGTGCCCGGCGTAAAGCGTCCACGCGCTTAGTGAGGTAACACCATGACCAAGAAGAAGCGCATTCGCTCAAAGATAGAGTTACTGCCTCAAGAGATTCGAGAAGCGCTTAACCTTTGGCTTCGTAATGGCGATATGACTCAGCAAGATGTGTTGGGTGCTATCCATGAAATGATTGATGAAGCAGGCTTACCTAAAGAGGCTAAGCCAAGTTATACGTCACTCAACCGTTATGCTCGTCGTATGGAAGACATGGGGGCTCGTCTTCGCCAGTCTCGCGAAGTGGCGGAAGTGTGGACAACCAAACTGGGTGAAGCGCCTACCTCTGATGTGGGTAAGCTCCTGCAAGAGTTTGTGCGTACCATGGCATTTGAAACGTCCATGACCATGATGGAAAGCGCCGCTGAAAAAGATGAAGTGATTCCACCCAAAGCACTTGCTCAACTCGCTTTGGTTATTCAACGTATCGAGCAAGCCTCAATGGTGAGCCATAAGGTTGAAAAAGAAATACGCGCTGCATTTGCGGCAGAAGTGGCCGATGCAACTGAAGCCATTGTGAAGCAGGCTGGCGTAACCGCTGAAACCATTCAAGACATTAAGAAAGGCATATTGGGGATTGCATAATGAGTGATCATGATTGGGTGGTAATTGGTTTTTTCCTTATGTCAGTCTGGTGGTTGCTTCTAATTAAGTTCTACCCTGATAGTAAAAACGCTTGTCTATATTACGCTTTAGGCTCTTTCCTCTTGGGTTTGTTAGGTCTGTTTTTAAACGCTTATACAGGCTTGGGGATTGCATGATGGAAAATGAAACCACATCACAAAGTCGCAGTGCGATCTTGTCTGGCGAGTTTGATAAGAATGATGTATTGCTGCCTTATCAAAAGCGCTGGATAGCGGATGACTCTCAATTAAAGATTGCAGAGAAAAGCCGACGAACAGGCGTAACGTGGGCAGAAGCGGCAGACTCAGCATTGAGTGCTGCCGCCTCTGCTAGTGCAGGCGGTGAAGATGTCTTCTATGTTGGTTCAACCAAAGACATGGCGCGAGAGTTTATTGATGCTGTCTCGATGTGGGCCAAAGCTTACAGCTGCGCGTGTGATGATGTCAGTGAAGAAGTCTTCGAGAATGAAGACAAAGACATCCTAACTTACGTGATCAACTTTGCGTCTGGTTTCAAAGTCAAAGCCTTATCAAGTAACCCTTCTAACCTGCGTGGTATGCAGGGTACGGTTATCATTGATGAAGCGGCCTTTCATGAACGATTAGCCGAAGTGCTAAAAGCGGCCCTTGCATTAACCATGTGGGGTTCAAAGGTTCGCTTAATCAGTACCCATAACGGCATCGAGAATTTATTCAACACCCTAATTCAAGACAGTCGTGCAGGTAAAAAGCGTTACTCGATCCACACCATCACCTTAGATAACGCTTGCGAACAAGGGCTATACAAACGTATATGCCAGGTTAAGAAGACACCGTGGACGCAAGAGCTCGAAGATGAATGGAAAGCGAACCTGCTTCGTGACACTGCCACCGAAGAAGATGCACTTGAAGAGTATCAATGTGTTCCGAAGAATGGCGGTGGTGCTTACATTAGCCGTGGTTTGCGTGAACGAGCTGCGCGGTTAGATGGCCCAGTATTAAGCTTCACTGGCTCTAAAGCGTTTAACGAAGCGAAAGAGCACATACGCGAAGCTGAGATGAAAGAGTGGTTAGACGAACACGTTCAGCCAGAGCTCGATAAACTCGATCCTAAACTGCGCCATTGCTTGGGTGAGGATTTTGCGCGCTCTGGTGACTTAACCGTTTATGCACCCATGGCCGTTCAAAATGATGTGAAGCGCACCGTTCCTTTCTTATTAGAACTTGGCAATGTGCCATTCAAACAGCAAGAGCAAGCGCTTTACTTTATCTGTGATCAACTCCCAAGGCGTGATGGTATTTATCTTGATGCGCGTGGTAACGGCCAGTACCTAGCCGAACAGGCCCGATACAAGTACGGCGAAGAAGTGGTTGAGGTAATGCTCTCTGTGGGTTACTACCGCGAGAACATGCCTTCATTTAAAGCTGCGTTTGAAGATGATGAAATACTGCTTCCAAAGCATGAGGACGTGATTACTGATTTGGGACAAATCCAAATTAAAGCAGGCGTTCCTAGTATTGATTCAACACGAACCAAAGGCGAGAACGGAAACAAACGACACGGCGATAGTGCCATTGCTATTTGGTTTGCTTACTTAGCCTCTAAGGCGGATTTGACGCGTTACGGCTTGCACACCATCAAGGCCAGTGCCGATGAGAACCAACGCCGCTTTCATGGCACCGCCGAAGAAAATAACCGATTTGATGATATGCCGAACCAAGACCTACGCGGCAAAGGAATTAGACTATGACCTCAATTGTTGATGTAAGCGGCAAACCATTAAAAGCCGATAAGACGCTACTGTCTGAAGACATTGCCAAGGCGTACACCACCAGTGTGCGTAACCCTCGACCTGCCAGTGTCGCCTCTACTTTAAACCCGCTTCGATTAGCGGGATTACTTCGCAGTGTGGTGGATGGGAACAACCCCGAAGATTACATGACGCTTGCCGAAGAAATGGAAGAGCGCGATTTGCACTACGCGGCGCAGCTGCGCACCCGTAAGTTGGCTGTGGCGGCGATTGCCCCAACCGTTGTGGCGGCGAGTGAAAACAAAGCTGATGTGGAAATGGCAGAACGTGTTCGCGCCATTATGGATGATGACCAAATCCCAGAGCTGCTGTTTGACTTGCTGGATGGCCTAGGTAAAGGCTTGTCTGTGGTGCAAATACTGTGGGACACCAAACAGACCCCATGGAAGCCACAAGATTATAAATGGGTAGACCCTCGCTACTTACGCCAGGACAACGAAACGCTTCAAGAGATTTTGCTTATCAGCGATGACGCGCCAAGCGGTGCGCCTTTAGACCCGTATAAGTTTATGGTGCATAAGCCTCGATCTAAATCTGGCAGCGTATGGCGCAACGGTTTAGCGCGATTGGTTGCCGTGATGTACATGCTTAAGTCGTTTACGATTCGTGATTGGTGGGCGTTTGCTGAAGTGTTTGGTATTCCGGTTCGTGTGGGTAAGTACGGCCCGAACGCCAGTACCGAAGATATCAGTACTCTGGTGAATGCCATTGGTCGTATTGCCAGTGATGCAGGTGCGGTCATTCCTGAATCCATGAAGCTAGAGCTTATTGAAACGGCCAAAGGCAATGGTGGTAATACGCTGTTTGAAAACATGGCCCGTTGGTGTGATGAACAAACCAGTAAAGCGGTACTTGGTCAAACCATGACAGCTGATAACGGCAGCTCACAATCTCAAGCTAACGTGCATAATGATGTGCGTATGGATATTGCCGAGTGGGATGCGCGTCAGCTTCAGTCTTGCATTAATGAGTACCTGGTTAAGCCTTACATTATTTTGAACTGGGGCCCGCAAGAGCATTACCCGAAAGTACGCATTCAACTTCCTCAGCCAGAAGACTTGAAGATGTTGGTTGATAGCATCACGCCTCTTATTGATCGGGGTTTTAAAGTCTCTGCATCGAGCGTACGTGAAAAGTTTGGATTGCCTGAGCCCGATGAGAACGAAGAAGTGCTCATGCCAACCTCTGCCATTTTAGCGCAAACCATGCCAGCGGCGATGAACAGACAACGCCCAGGTCTTGCCATTAACCGTGTGAGCAAAACCGCTGAAGCGGAAATGAACGACTTAACCGATGAAGCCATGAGCGACTGGGAAGAAGTTGCGGAAGACTTCATGAACCCGATCATCGAACTGGCCAATGCGTCAGACAGTTATGAAACGTTCTTAGAAAAGCTGCCAGAGCTTCAAGAGACATTGGGCGCTGACGTGTTTGTTGAGCAGATGGCGCAATACATGTTCCAGATGCGCGGCTATGGAGACGCTAAAGATGTCTAAAGCCCTTGCGTCTGAAAGTATTGTGCCTGTTGAATCACTAGAGTGGTTCAAGAGTAAAGGAATAGAACCTGGCTTTGACTATCGCGACGTATGGAAGCAAGAGCACAACAACGCTTTCACTGTGGCAAAGATGCTGAATGCCGATCTTCTTGTGGATGTGAAAGCCATTGTTATCGATGCCATCGAGCAAGGCCAAACGTTCAAGCAGTTTCAAGATATCTTAAAGCCACTCTTGGTTAAGTCTGGTTGGTGGGGCATTCAAGAAATGGTTGACCCACTGAGCGGAGATTCAAAGCCCGTTCAATTAGGCAGTGAAGGCCGTGTAAAGACCATTTACAAAACCAACATGAGAACGGCACGTTCAGCGGGGCAATGGGAACGCATCGAGCGAACCAAACGCGCCATGCCTTATTTGCTTTATCAGCTTGGGCCATCCATTGAGCATCGAGTTGATCACGTTAAATGGAAAGATACGCTGCTTCCTGTTGGTGACCCGTGGTGGGATAACCACATGCCACCGAATGGTTGGGGCTGCAAATGCTGGATACGCCAAGTATCGAAGTTTGAAGCTGAGAAGCTGATTGCCGATGATAAGGTATCAACCGACTCACCGGAGGGTGGCACTAAGCAGTGGTTAAACAAGCGAACGGGTGAAGTGGAAGTGTTACCAGAAGGCATTGAACCAGGATGGAATTACAACCCTGGTAAATCTCGCCAAGAAGCGATGGAAGAAGACCTATTGCAAAAAGAAGCAAGAATGCGTGAAACGCTCTCTAACGGCTCTTAGTTGTAAAATGGCTACAATGTGTCGTTTGAAAAAGTTCTAACAAATCTGAGTCGATTTAAACGGTGTTTAAACACGGTTCAGTAAACTATTTTAGGTGAGATTGTACAAGTCAGCTTGATAAGCTGATTTTTTCGGGTAATCTTTAAGCCCTTAACAATCGCAATTCAATTCATTCCCCTTTCTCAAAATAGAGCAACCGACGTTATTTCTCGTCGGTTGCTTTTTTTTTGCATTCTTAACTCCACGAAACGAGTTTATACCAACTAATCCAATGAGGAGGTTGTTATGTAAGTTCTGATTTATGGAGCGAGTAATGAAGAAAACCCATTTGGCCGTGTGCTTTAACCTTTCCCAAACTGTTATCGATGGTTTGGGTACAGAGCAAGACACCAATACGGTTTGGATACCGATGATCCCAAAAGGTGAAGCCAAAGGTCGCGATGGTCGCATGTGGTTAAACAGTAACCCTGACGCCATTGTGAGCGCTTTCAATGCCAAACTGCCTTTCGATTTAGAACATGCCACCGAAATCAAAGCCCCTAAAGGTGAAGACGCTGAAGCCTACGGTTGGATTCTAGCGCTTGAAAACCGTGATGGTGAGATTTGGGCTCAAGTGGAATGGAATTACCAAGGCCGCTGGCTTATTGAAGAGAAACGTTACCTCTATTATTCCCCTGCTTTTCACTACGACGCTGAAGGCATCATCACTGCGATGAGCAGTGCTGGGCTGACCAACAAACCTAACTTTTATGTACCTGCCCTTAATCGACAAGAGGAAACCGACATGAAGCTTCCACAGCTGATTGCAGCCGCGCTTGGCCTAGCCGCAGACGCGACCGAAGAGCAAGGTGTTACCGCAATTAATTCACTTAAGTCTGAGAAAGACATTGCGCTAAACCGTGCCGCTACGCCGGACTTAACTAAGTTCATCCCAATTGAAACACACACCGTTGCACTGAATCGCGCCACCACGGCTGAAGCTCAGTTAAAAGAAATTGACGATAAGAAAGTCGATGGCTTGGTTCAGGCTGCAATTGATGAAGGCAAGATTGCCCCTGCGAACAAAGACATGTTTGTTTCGATGTGTCGTGCTGACGGCGGTATTGCTCAGTTCGAAGCGTTCGTTGAAACCGCACCATCTATCGCAACCAATTCACAGCACAAGACGCCTAAAGAAAAACAAGGCAACGCAAAGCTTGAAGAGCACGAATTGGCAATGTGCCGAAAAATGGGCGTGACGGAAGATGAATTCCTCGCGGCAAAAACACAAATGAATGTAGGAGCTAAATAATGGCGACTGAAGCACAAGTAATTGAAGCACTCCAAACAACGATGTCTGCGGCATATGTAAAAGGGCTTGGTGCTGCTAAACCACAGTGGTCAAAAATCGCCACTTTAGTTCCTAGTTCTGGTGCGGCTAACTTCTACGGTTGGTTAAAAGACTTACCAGGTATTGTTGAGTGGACGGGAGACCGCCAACTGGCTGACATGGGTAAGCACGGATACTCAATTGAGAATAAGACATTTGAAAGTTCGATCTCAATTGGCCGCGACGAAGTGGATGATGACCAAATTGGTCATTACAGCGTGATTGCTCAGAACTACGGTGATCAAGTGGCTTACTTTCCTGACACTTTGTCTTACCCGTTGCTTGCAGCTGGCTTTACCACGCTGTGTTATGACGGTCAGAACTACTTTGATACTGACCACCCATTAGAAACCACACCTGCAACTACATTCTCGAACGTGGTTGGTGACCCATCAACCGATACGGGTGAACCGTGGTTCTTGATTGACGATACAAAAGTGCTCAAGCCGATTGTTTACCAAGAGCGACGTCCGTTTGTGTTCAAAAACATGAACCCAAATGAAGAACACACCTGGTTCAACAACAAGTATGCAGCGGGCGTTGATGGCCGTAGCAATGTTGGCTTCTCTTTCCCTCAATTAGCGATTGGCTCTAAAGCTGCGCTAACAGAAGCGAATTATGAAGAAGCTAAGAAGCAACTTCAGAAGATGAAAAAGGTAGACGGTACTCCAATTGGTGTGCGTGCGACTAAATTGGTTGTTGGTCCTGACAACGAAGCCGCTGCTAAGAAGTTGATCGAACGCATGTTAGTTGATGGCGGTGATTCCAACGTTTATTACAACGATGTTGAAGTTGTGATTTCACCTTTAATTAGCGCTTAACCAGCAACACAGATTGGCGGTAGCAATGCCGCCAACCTTTAGGGATTTATGCCATGACTGTAAGAGTTGAACTTAATCCAAACAATTGGACGCTTATTTCTTCTGCTGCGGCGGGTTATATGGACAACCAAACAGGCAGCGTTGTGAAGTACCGTGTTGAAGACTCAGCACCATCCGATGCAGAAACGTTTGGGCATCAACTGAAGCTTGAAAAAGGCATTGGTTGGTCTCGCGCTGTAGCGAAAAATATTTACGGAAGAACGGCCAGTTCAACAGGCGATGTCATCGTTACGGAAGGTTAAGTATGTTTTTTGAAAACTCACCACTGATAAGTCAAAGCGCACCGCCAGCACCTGAATCTGTTTTGCTTATGCGTGCCAGTTATGTCACGCCAGATGCAAACGATTTAAAGCAAACGCTCGCGGCAGACAACACGCCAGAAGCGATTCAATTTAACCAAATTCCTCTAGCGTCTGCTGACCTTTCCCTTGATTTATTAACAGGTGAAACCACAGCGCTTAAAGACTTTAGTGGAATGGTGAGCTTGAACGTTTCCATTTTGCGTGAGCTTGCAGGTGCGGGTAGCACCGATTGGGGAATGTTCATCGAAGTGTTCGATACAGGGACAGGCCAATGGGTAGCTTACGACGGTAGCTTGAGACCTATTACCTTAGATAGCCAATCAACCAATGAGAAGCGAGCGATTGATTATTCTGTGTCTGTCTCCATCTTGGCAGGTCAAAAATTCCGTTGGATGCATTCGACGAGCGATGCAAGCCGAACGGTTTCCATTGTTTCATTTGGCGCGGCTAATGGGTTGCCCTCTTCAGCGGGTGTGATCATGAGTTTCTGGGGCATTAAACCGTAATTTAATCGCCATTAAATATTCGTTTAAAGGAGTTCACAGTGAGTGGAACTAAAAAATCAACAACTGGAAAAGTTGGAAAAGTTGGAAAAGTGGAAGGAAATCCCTCCACCGCTAAAGCGGAAGCCGAACAGAAAGCATTAGAAAACGCCGATGCTGAATTAAAGGCCGAAGCAGAAGCTGAAACCAATGTTCAGTTAAAAACTACCGAACCGGAAGCATCAACAGCTGAAAGTTCATCTCAATCAGAGCCTGATTCTAAGAAACCTGAAAAGGTGGAGAACGACAAGCCGGAGCAAGATGCGTCGATGGTGGGCACTGAAACCAAAGAAGGAAAGGCAAGTGAGCAAGTGGATTCAAAGAAAGATGATGTGGTTCATCCTGGGGATGGCGTTGACGCTATCGGTATTCTTGGCGCTTTCAAAGTATGCGCTAAATCAGATGCTGGGTTTTGGCGCTCAGGCGTTCAGTTCCATCGTCTCCAAGAAAAGCTGGTGCTTGTGGTGGAACAAGAGCCGGATGCGTCTGCGCGAGTTCATGCGAAAGATCATGAACCAGAGTGCGTGGTGTTCCTCTCTCCTGAAAAGGCGAAGCGAGTACACGACGAGCCGCACCTAACGGTTGAAGTTGTTGAGCTTGAAGACGTACTCGATCTTCAAGACATGCAGCAATAACGTTTTTAAAAGGTAGTAAATACGATGGCAACTTACGCAACCAAGCAAGACCTACTTGATCGTGATGAGCAGATGCTGTGGAACTTTGCAGTAGACCGCACCACAGACGAGCTCAACGATGTTTGGATTAACCAGGCATTAGACCAAGCCGATGAAGAGATTAACTCTTTCTTAGGTCGTCGTTATGTTCTGCCACTGCCAACTGTGCCAGGCATGTTGAATAAGGTTGCCATCACTATTGCGTTCTACTGGTTAGCCGACCGTGACCAACAGGCCACGAACCTACTAGAAGAGCGCTACAAGATGCAGCTTGAAACCCTGCGTGAAATTGCCAATGGCAAGCGCGAACTTGGTTTGCCAACCATCGAAGCGCCAAGCGAAAGCAGTGTGGGCAAGGTTGAGCTGATTCAAGAGAACGAGCGTCAGTTCACTCGCAACAGTTTGAGAGGCGTCTTGTAATGTCGATTGGTGTTCAAGTGACGGGAACGCAAGAGCTTGAGCGCTATCAACAGCTGCTTGAAACCCTAAGCGACCCAAAGCACAAAATGGAACTTTTGGATAGTTTAGGGAGTGTTGTAGAAAACCAAACTACGAGAAGAATTGCCGATGAGAAAACGTCACCTGATGGTCAGCGTTGGGATGATTGGTCTAGCAGTTATGCGAAGACTCGACATGGAAACCAATCCCTATTGGTTGGTGAAGGAGACTTGCGAGACTCAATTACTTTCCAAGTGGAACGAAACCAAGTTCGAGTTGGATCACCGTTGGCCTACGCTGGCGTTCATCAAGATGGATTTTCTGGTCCGGTTCAAGTGTCTGCTCATACGCGCCTTATCACACAAGCCTTTGGTAAAGCGATTCCTCAGAGAACTCAATTCATCTCGTCTTTCACTCGTATGATGAACATACCGCAGCGAGAATTTTTAGGGTTAAGTACCGACAACCAAGCGGATGTGTATACGGTTATCGGTAACTTCTGGAAGGAGTTAATGAATGTCTAGACCCGACTTTACCACCAGTGGTTCTACCGTTTGGGCCGTGAATGAAATCGTTCAGTACCTTAAGCCAAAGCTTGAAGGTGGTGTGCGTGAAATAGAAAAGATCCAAACCGTTGAGCGCCACATTGGCCGCTTTGATAAGGCTGATGATATTAAGCGCTGGATGTCGAACCGTGACGGTGGCGTTCGTATTGCTGCCCTACGTGTTCCGCAATATGAAACCGTGGGTAATCGCTTAATTGGTAACGTTAACCTTGTGGCCTATGTGTTTACCACTGACCAGTTCGGTTACGAAAAAGACCTACGTGCCGAAGTGGTCGCAGGAAAATTGGTGCGTGAACTGGTGGATAGAAGCGCACTGCCAACGGCCTATGGTCGCGTTGAAAACGTACGCAGTGACAATTTATACAGCGGTGAAATTGACAAGCTTGGTATTGCTATCTGGTCAATCACTTGGTCGCAGCAATGGTACTTAGATGAAGAGATTGATCTCAGTACGTTAGATGACTTCATTACCTTTGGTCTGAAAGGTGAAATCGCAGATGGCGCACCCACCATTGATGGTGAAGTGAAGCTGCCTCAATAAACCGTGACAAAAATATAGGACTTAATCATGTCGTTAAAAAAGAATCTGATCCCCATTAAACCCAAGAACGCCGAAGTGCCCGTACGCAAACCTGAAGGTGGTTTTGTTAACGCAGCTGGTGAAGAAGTCGAACGCACTGGCTACTGGGTTCGAAGAATTAATGATGGCGACGTGGTGCTAGTCCCTCAAAAAGATTGGGATGCAGCCAAGGCGGCACAGGCAAAAGAAAAAGCCGATGCCATCGAGCAACAAAAGAAAGCGCTGGCGAAAGAAGCCAAGGCTACAACCTCTAAAACTGAAGGAGAATAAGCATGTCATTAGGCTCTATTCCTAACGATATTCGAGTACCACTCGTTTATATCGAGATCGACAACAGCGAAGCGAATTCAGGCACACCCGCTTTGGCTCAGAAAGTGTTAGTACTTGGCCAACAGCTTGCAACGGGCAGTGCTGATGCACTTACGCTGAATCGTATTACCACAAGTGAAAGCCAAATAGACGACCTTTACGGTAAAGGTGCAATGCTTTCTCGTACGCTTAAGAAGTTCCGCAAAACCAATGAATATACAGACGTGTATGCATTGGGTGTGGCTGACTTAGCAGCAAGTGCGGCTAAGGGTGAGATTGCCGTTACGGCAACCACGGTTAAAGCAGGTGTGATCGCGTTATTGATTGCTGGTGAAAGCGTGCAGGTAACGGTGAAAGATACGGACGATGCTGATTCTATTGCGACGGCCATCATTGCTAAGGTGAATGCTGATACCAACCTGCCTGTTACTGCTGCTTTGAAAACAGCTGAGACAGATATTGTAGAGCTGGCGTGTAAATGGACAGGTATTACGGGCGACGATATCGATATCCGTTACAACTACTACGACGGTGAGTTTTTGCCCAGTGGCGTGACTATTGCGATTACTGCCATGACAGGCGGTGCAGGAACGCCAGACATGAGCGCTGTTATCGCGGCGATTCCGAACGAATGGTACAACCATATCGTGATGCCATTTAACGATACCCAATCAATGAATGACCTACGTGACGAACTGATTAATCGTTGGGGCCCACTCAAGATGATTGAAGGCATTGCTTATACCGCGTTCCGTGGCACCTTTGCTGAGACGGGTGCGTTTGGCTCTGCGCGTAATGACTTCTTGTTTACGTGTATGGGTACGAACAGCTCGCCAAACTCGCCTTGGGAATTCGCTGCCGCTTATGCAGGCCGTGCGTCTTACTCGCTTGGTATTGACCCTGCTCGCCCACTTCAAACGTTAGTGCTAACCAGTTTGCTGCCACCGGCTAAAACCGCACAGTGGGACATGACCGAACGCAATCTACTTTTGCACGATGGCATTGCTACCTATTTCGTTACGCCAGGTAATGAAATTGCGATTGAGCGTGAAGTGTCAATGTATCGTCAAAATGATTATGGCGACCCAGACCCAAGTTACCTCGATATCACGACACCAGCGACATTGGGTTACTTACGTTACTCACTTCGAACCATGGTAACTAACCGATTCCCTCGCCATAAGTTGGCAGGTGACGATGTACTTGATCGCCTTGACCCTGGTCAGCCAGTGGTGACACCAAAGATTATGCGCAATGCCGTGTTAGAGCTTGCCAATACTGACTGGGTACCAAGTGCGTTGATGGAAGACTTCGATGGTTTCAAAGAGACATTGGAAGTGTATCGAGACACAAGTGATCAGAACCGTTTGAACTGTGTGTTCAAGCCAGACATTGTGAATCAGTTCCGTATCTTCGCCGCACTAATGCAGTTCAAACTTTAATAGGGAGTACACACCATGGGAAAAATCCTTGGTCTAGTCACTGTTCGAGCTAACAGTAAGCAGCTCAAAACAAAAAAGGGTTCAAATTTGAATCCAGGTGGAACTTCAAAAACACCTCATGCGGGACCTAAACGGATTTGGGGGTTTTCTGAAGATTTTGTTCCTTCAACGTTATCAACAGTGATTGCGGCCGATGAAGATGTCGATGTTGTCGAGATTAACGCTATGACAGACATCACTTTAACTTGGGAAGGCGACAACGGTGTTGACTACATGATTACGGGTGCATCACCACAAGAGCCATTTGTGTTAAGTGATTCTGGTGATATTACAGGTACATTCATTGGCAACCCTGCGGAGCGTATTTAATGGCCATCATGACCTTTGGATTGGATCATGGTTTCAAGGTGGGCGAAGCCGTCCACCATGAAGTTGGTCTAAGAGAGTTAAGCTCTGGTGATTACATCGATGCGCAGTTAGCGGCAGAGAAAGTGATCGTGAATGATGGCGTGGCCATGGCGTACACCTCTGATGTGCTTTATGGCATTGAGCTTCTTGTTCGTCAGGTTGAGTACATTGGCAGTGTTCAAGGGCCTATCTCTATCAAGGAGTTAAGAAAGCTGCACCAGGACGACTTTAAGCTGCTTCAAGAAAAAGCCAGTGAGCTTGATGAGCTGATTACCAAGGAGCTTGAAAACAGGGGGCGATCTTAAGGCGCTGCCGGAAGTCTGTGAAAACTTGCAACTTGCGATGTGTTCAAAGATTCCGTTAAGCGTCACCACTGCCATGCCTTTGCGGCGACTACTCAAAACCTATCGAAAACTAAGAGAACAATCCAATGGCACAGAAACTTGAAACCGATATTGTATTAAACCTTGCGGGCAACCTTGCAGCTAAGGCACGTCAGTATGGTAATTCGATGGGTGAGTTCGCCAAGAAAAATCAAAAAGCCATGACACTCGTTAAAACCTCGACCGCCGCAGCTGGTCGGGGTATCGATGCTTTAGGTAATCGCTATGTGGGTATGGCTACGGCATTTGCGACAGGATATGTAGCAAAAGGGTTTGTTTCACTAGATAGGCGATTAAGTCGGCTTGCAATTGCGGCTGAAGTCAGTAAAGAAAAAACGACTGAACTATATGATGAAATCCAACGGGTGAGTAACCTAGAAGGTATTAGAATAGACCCTAGTGAGTCGCTATCTGCTATCGAAGAAATATTAACAAAGACAGGGGATTTAGGTTATGCCATGGAAAATCTACCTAATATTGCAGCTGTGATTCAAGCGACAGGTGCGGCAGGCCAACAAGTTGGTGGGATATTTACCGAATTTAAGAAGCTTGCAATCGAAGGTTCAAAGGATGCTATGGCATCAATTGATGTACTAAATAAACAAGGTAAAAGTGGGGCTTTTACTCTTGCTAGTATGGCTAACTTTGGCCCTCAAATATTCGCTGCTTATGCTGCTACAGGTCGGCAAGGGGCAAAAGCAGTTACAGAGCTTGGTGCTGCGTTACAGGTTATTAGAGGTGGTGTGGGTAGTGATGAAAAAGCAGTTACCGCATTTGAAGCTCTAATTCGTGATATTACCTCTCCAGATAGAGTAAAAAAGCTTCAGCAATTGGGCGGGATTAGTGTTTTTGACCGAGATAAATTAAAAGATGGCATTGAGGTTATGCGCCCCCTTCCTTCGATTATGGAAGATATTGTTAATAAGTCAGGCGGTATGTCAGAAAAATTGGCAATGTTAAATTTAACTGATGAAGCAAAGCGAGCCTTGAACCCATTAATAGCCTTGTATAAAGAAACAGGTTCAGCGAATGCCTTTAGCGGGTTTATGTCAATTGTCGGTGACGGTTCGGTTACTCTGGCTGATGCATCTGTTGCTGCGGGCGATGCAGCAGCTAGCGTGCAGCTCTTAAAAAGTTCTTTCGATAAATTTGCTAATCAAAGGTTGGCTGAACCTATTCGTGAGCTTTCTGATGCTATTAACAGCATTGATGATGAAACCATTCAAAACTGGTTGAAGTGGGGAGAAGCAGCTGCATGGGCTGTAGGTGGTTTGGTTGTGGCCAAGAAAGGTTTAGATGTTGTAAATGCTGCTGGTAGGTTCTTAGGTAAAGGTAAGGGTGGCGATGCAGGCGGTAAAGGTGGGTTTCAAGATTTAGGCGCGATGCCTGTGTTTGTTGTAAACATGCCAGGTGGTGGCATGGGTGGTCTAGGTGGTGATCTTCCTGATGGGAAAAGCCCTAAAGGAGGTAAGCCATCTAAGTCTAGGTTTATGAGCCTTTCTAATTTAGCAGCTGCGACCACTGTAGGTTATGGGCTTTCTATCATTCCTGACTTCTCTCCTATTAATGTTCGTCGCCAATCTGAAGTTGATAGAAGTCAACTACCTGAAGGTTTCCCTGTTTCGGCTGGATTGATGGATGTGGTAGACGACTTCAAAAGTTGGTTTTCGTCGAGTTCAAGTAATGAAGGGACGGTCAACAATCCATATTTGTCTTCTAACACGGGAGGAAATATAAACGTAGATGTTTCAGTCAGTGATGACCGAATCACAACAAAGGTCACTTCCTCTTCACCAACTATTCAAATCGACCCAGATACGGGCGCAAATTAAAGGGGCTTTAAATGGCATTTGAAGATCGTTTAACCGCCTCTATTCGTGGTGTTGAATTTTTCCTAGATGATGCAAGTGGTGACTTCGGTCGCCGTGCTATCCCTCATGCTTACCCTAAGCGTGAACAAGGCTATACCGAAGATAACGGTAAAGTGCTTCAGCAAGAAATGATTAATGGCCGCACTGTGGGTGATGGCTACTTTGATAAGCTACAGCAAATCATTGAAGCGATTAATACACCAGGGCCGTGTGAACTTATTCATCCTTGGTTTGGCGTTCGTAAGGTTCAGGTTGGTAAAGGCAGCTTTAAGTTAGTCAATAAAACAGACGGCTTAGCCACGTTTAGCTTTGAGGTGTTTGAGCAAGGTGAAAACCTATTCCCAAATTCAAAGCGCGATACCGCAAGCCAGGTGCAAGGTGAATCAACCAAGTCACAAGATGCGGCTAATGATGCCTTTGAGAAAGAATTTGATGAGACGGCCACTGAAGGTGTGGGCGATATGGTTGACCAGTTCTTAGATGACTTGGATGAATTCACTCGTGGTTTGCCATCACTACCCAGTGAGGTGCGTGAGTGGACAGATCGCCTTATGCGTACCAAAGATTCCATTGGCAACCTATTGGCCTACCCTGGTGAGTTAGCGCGTGAAACCATGGGTCTGTTGGAAGACGTGAAAGGCGTGGTCACTGACCCTATTCGCGCCCTCGATGTTTATCAGAACGTGCAAAATCGTTGGGATGGTATGCGTGCTGAACTGGCTGTTACTGGTGGTTTAAGTCGTAACATCGATAGTGCTGATGGCTTCGCAAGTTCGGTGCCTAGCGTGGCTAACCCTGTGAAGCAACAAGCCGTGCTAAACAATGCCGATGCGTACAAGCGTTTGATTATGAATTCCGCGACGGTTTCTAAGGCTTCAGCAATGGGTGATGCGGATATTGGTGTTGATTTGATTGATACCGATGAGTCAATTAATAGTCTTTCAGGTGCTGACCGTAAAGCCGTATTAACGGGTGAACAGTACAAGAAGATTGGGTATGACATTGCCAATGAATTAGCGGAGCTTTCTGCAAATGCCGTTGAGCTTGGTGACTCTGCGGTGTGGCGTCAGTTTCGTGTACTGCGTCAAGCGGTGCTGGCGGATACCAGAGCAAGAGCCGAGCTGTTGCCTCAGTTAAGTATTTACACTCCCACTAGTACGGTGCCTGTTTCTTTGGTGGCATGGCAAGAGAACGGTGACACTGAAACGCGCCAGAGCATTGTGCGTCGTAATGGTCTGTCTAATCCGTCTTTTATCTTGCCTTCAGATTCCATTGAGGTGATTAGCTCATGACAACGCAGTTAGATGAAATTGTATTGAAAGCTGGCGGTAATGTTTACGGTGGCTGGACTAAGGTCAGCGTGACTCGCTCAATCAATGCGATGTCTGGTTCATTTGATTTAGAACTGACTTGGAAGTGGCAAGGCTCTGATGATAAATACAAAGCCTTTATGGAGCCGATTCAGCAAGGTCAGCCTTGTGTGATTGAAATTGGTGGTGAGCGTGTGATTACGGGCTATGTAGATGATTGGGTGCCTAGCTACGATGCAAACCAGGTGATGATATCGGTGAGTGGCCGAGACAAAACCGCTGACTTAGTGGATTGCTCGATTGACTACCCTTCAGGGCAGTTCAAGAATCAAACGTTAACTCAGATTGCTAACGTGGTGTGTAAGCCTTTCGGTATCAAAGTGATCGTGAATACCGATGTGGGCGCGGCGTTCCCTCGTATTCAAATCGAGCAAGGTGAAACCCCGCACGAGCTGCTTGCTCGTCTAGCGCGTCAGCGTGGTGTGCTGCTAACCAGTGACACGTTTGGCAACCTTGTGATCGTGCGTAGAAGTGCAGAGCGTGCGGGTGTGTCTTTAATCCTTGGTGAGAATGTGAAAGCAGCGCGTGGTCGCTTTAGCTGGCGTCAGCGTTTTAGTAGCTTTACGGTTAAGGCTGTCGGGCCTTCGTTTGAACGCTGGGATGGCGCTGAACCTTCTAACGTTGTTGGTATCAAAGCGGAAGTGAAAGATTCAGATATTAACCGCTACCGCCCAATGATTATTATCAACGAAGAAATTACCACAGCGGAAGGTGCAGCCAAGCGGGGCCAGTGGGAACGTCAGCGCAGCATTGCGACCTCTAATGGTGCAGAGTACACGGTGACAGGGTGGCGAATTCCTCAAACGGGCAAGTTATGGAACTTCAATACGGTAGTACCAGTTCAAGATGAGATTGTAGGTTTGGATGAAGAGATGCTGATTGCCTCGATCATGTTTAGCGAAGATGATTCAGGTCGCTTGGCTGTTGTGAGTGTGGTGAAGCCCGAAGCGTTTGACATCCCTGCGGAAGTTGAAAAGCAAACGAAAGTAGGTATTGGATAATGGTAACTCAGCGTTATATTGAACGATTGCTTGCCCCGATTAAACGCCGCATTACAGGTGTCATTACTCGCGCTGTGGTGTCTGGCGTGGTTGAAGATTTACAGCGCCAAAACTTGCAATTTAAAATGCACGCTGATGAATCTGTTGATGATATCGAGCGCTTTCAAAACTACGGTTGCAGTTCGTTCCCACCTATAGGCTCTGAAGCCATTCTTGCGGCTATCGGTGGTAATCTAGGTAACTTGGTTGCTGTGGCCGTCGAAGACAAAAAATATCGTCCAAAGGGTGAAAGCGGTGACGTTTTCCTCTACCATTTGGAAGGTCATAAAATCCGCTTAACCAAAGATGGCAAGGTGGTTGTTACAGCAACCGACGTTATTTTTGAAGCCGCTAATTCCTTCACTATTATTTCCCCTGAAACATTGATTCAAGGCCCTTTGCATGTAACAGGTGGGATATCTACAGACCTTGGTATTTTTGCTACTGGCGGCATTACTTCTGCCAGCGTTGTTAGCGGTTTAGATTTTACCGCAGGCGGCTTTAGCTACCTTGGCCATTTCCACAAAGATGCAGAGAACAGGAATACTTCAGTACCAGTGGGTTAACTATGAGCGTGAGCATCGTGTTCGACATGATGAAAAACACAGGAATCATTATCGAGGGCGGAAGTGTCGCAGATGACACGGTTTCAGCCCTCGTTTTGATCTCGTTGTTTACCGATGCACGCGCCGATACTTCAGACCGTTTACCCGACGATTCAAACGACTTTAGAGGCTGGCCTGGTGACACGTTTTACGATGCGCCATGGGGCTCTAAACTTTGGTTGCTTTACCGTGAAAAACTGACTACCGATGTGCGCAACCGTGCTGTGAAATACGCAGAGGATGCACTGGCTTGGATGTTGGTTGATAGCGGTGATGGCCAGATGGCAAAAAGCGTGTCTGTGGTTGGCTCTATTCCTCGTTTTCAAACCCTTGCCTTGTCTATCAATATCACAAAACCAGACAACGAAGTCATCTCACTGACCGTTATGAAACGATGGGAGGCGCAACGTGCCGTTTAACGTTCCTACGCTACGCCAGCTTATTGAAAGCGGTTTAATCGATATTGAAGCCTCATTAGATGAGGTTTTACCTAAGTTTGGCATTGAGCAAGCGCTTAACTCTTCTGTGAGTGGCAGCGTTCGTGATCTCTACGATTACCAATCTTGGATTGTTCGTCAAATCATCCCTTCCACTGAATCTGAAGACCAGACCATCATCGATGCAGCACGCTATGAAGGCGTGATTCAAAAGCTTGCAACGAATGCCGCTGGCCCCGTTACTTTTACAGGTAATGTGCCTATTCCCGTTGGTACTGTGATGACGCATTCTGATGGCCGCTTGTATCGAGTGACGCTATCTAATGCGCCAGACAGTGGCAGCGTTTTAGTGGAAGTAGAAGCGGAAGAATCAGGGGCAGCGGGTAATCTCGCGGCAGGTGAAACGCTGACGTTAGTGTCTACCGTGCCAGGTATTCAACCTAATGGTGTGACGGGTGAAATTTCAGGTGGTGCGGAAATAGAATCCGTTGCTGAAGTGCTTGAGCGTTTGCTGTTTCGTAAGCGTAACCCTCCAATGGGCGGCGCGGTGCATGACTACGTGGCATGGTGCCGTGAAGTGGCTGGTGTCACGCGTGCATGGGCTATCGATGCCTATCAAGGCGGTTCGACGGTTGGCTATGCGTTTGTCTTTGATGGCCGTACCGATATTCTGCCTAATGTCACCGACCAACAAGCGATGTCTGATTACATTTATCGCCATAAAGACCCAGCAACAGGCAGTGACGTTGGTCGCCCTTCTGGCATCGAGCCAGTGTCGATTCCGTTAACGCTGAAAGTGACGGATTTAGACATCAATATCACGCCAGATAACACAGAGCTTCGCGCTAGTGTGCAGACCAGTATCAACAGCTATTTTAAAACGTTAAGCCCTGCTAGTACGCTGCTTGTAAGTGCAGTACGCACCGCTATAGGTTCAGTACCAGGTATTGAAGACTATTCGCTAGATCTGAATGCTGACGTTCCTGCTGCATCAAATGAGTTACATGAGCTTGGAGTGATCACATGGGCCACTCTGTAGAGCAATGGACTAACTCAATAATGGCGCAAATGCCACGAGGTATCTTGTGGCAGCGTTCAGCATCGTTAGACCTCCATAAATACGCGGCAGGCTATGCACCAAGGCTAGAAGCGGTAGAGGTGAGCGCAGACAGTTTATTGTTAGAAATGCGCCCTGAAACCACTCAGCAATTACTAGACGAATGGGAAGGGTATTTAGGGCTTCCAGAGTGCCAAGTTCAAAACCAAACGTTTGAATCACGCCGTGCGGCTGTGGTTGAAAAGTATCACCGTAAAGGTGGTTTACAAGCATGGAACATCGACAAGCTAGGCGCTGATTTAGGCTTTGATATTGAGGTAGAAGAAATCTTCCCTCACCACTGTTTACGTGGTTGTACTTATCCGCTCTATGAAGAGAAGTACCGCCACTTATTACGTATTCGCGTCAAAGGTATTACACAGGCTTACGCTACCTGCCTAGACGATTGTTTAACCCCGTTAGTATCTCAAACCGCCGCTATTCTGGAATGTACGCTAAACCAGTTTAAGTTAGGCGGTAAGTACTATGAATTCATCTATGAGGAGAGCGTGTAATGCACTATCTCAATAATGGCTCTCAGGTCGAGAACGTCCCACCACTCAAGCCAAGAGTTGGCTTAGGCGGATACTTCACTGAGAGCAACGATGATGGCTCTCCAAGCTATCCAGGGCAAGATTGGTTTAATGCGGTGATTCGTGAGTTTCAGACGGCGTTATCGGCTTCAGGTGTTGCCTTTAACCCCGATGAGTTTGATAATTTAACTAAAGCAATTAAAGGTATTATCCAAACTAATTGCCTTGTTCAAAACCGCCTGCTTCCCAATCAGAACGCTAATGTAATTGGTAAAGACAGTCATCCAGTACCAAGTGCAAGCCAGTATACTTATCCTGCGGGAGAAGAAATCGCAGCAGGTTGGCTGGCAGTGACAGAATGCGTCATTACTAAAGTGGGTAAAGAGCTATCCGGTACGGGGACTTACCGTAGAACTATTGATGGCGAGTTCCCAAATGATCATTTTGGCGTGAAGCGATTGGTTAACACTCAAGATAAAACGGGTGTTTCGTTGACCATTGAAGCTGGCAAGACGCACATTGATGTCGCGTTTGCAGCAGCAGGCCCCCATACATTCCCCGCTTCAAGTGAAGTTGAAGGGATTTGGCCAAGTGTGGGGGATGAGGTGTCATATCAGGCAATTAAGCAGACATTAATGGACTCTAGAAGCTGGACTGATTTATCATCAAGCAGAACTGATAATGTGCAGTATGAAAACGAGCTCCCGTATCCGATTGAAATTCATGTAGCGTGTAGAAGCAGCATTGGTAGTTTCCGCCCATATTGGCGTGTTGATGGGACTGAGATCATATCAGGCTCTCAGAGTGACACAACCGCACCGACACAGCTGCCAACTATAACAATCAACCCCGGGCAAACTTACGAATTAAAATCACTAGCGTCGGCAATTACAGAGGTTAATTCGTGGGAGGAATTTAAATAATGATTACCAAAACAAACGAAGAGCAATCCTTCTATTTAGTTGAAGGAAAGTGGCGCGCATTTGATGTTCCTCAAGGTGAGCTAGGGAAGGCTTATACATTTGCAGATATGAAAGCTGAACAAGCAAAAGCGGTGACCTTTGAAACGTTACGAGCCAATAAACTTACACAACTAAAAACTACCTGTGACTCAGCCATTACAGAGCAACGTTTTACATCATCAGCAACGGGCACTCCAGTGCAATATCGTTGCCGTGTAGCCGACCAACTGAATCTTAGTGGATGCGTGCAAGGCGGCAGTGACCACATGATTGTCACTTATGCTAATGATGCTGCTGAAGCCGTTCGTCAATCGCACACCGCCGAGCAATGTGTACAGGTTCGTGTTGATATGACAGACCACATTGAAACTCGAATAGCACATCATTCGGATTTGAAAGGACAAGTTAATGCGATAGCGGGTGACACACCAGAAAATCGCGAAAAACTAGAAAGTATAGCTTGGGAAATAAATAACTTCTAATAACTTCCCGTTGAACTCCCATCCTTCAAACTATCAAAAGCCTAGTGTATTGAGCAACGAAAAGCGTGCGCAATTCACTAGGCTTTTGTGTTCATATCTCGCGACGCGCTACATAGACGTAGCTTCTATTCGCAGAATAATTGAATTACCGATGCAAGAATAAATTCACATAACAAAGCATTTAAGAGTGATTCGCAACGCTTGGCATTTTCGCTTCGCTCAAGTATAGCCAAGCGCTGCTCACACCTTAATGCGGCGTTGAACTAAGCCGCTTCGCGGAGGGCTTTCCTCTCACTTACCTGATAGACCAAACTTATGATGTATCCATAGATTAAGGAATACATCATGACCCCATTAAGACAACAACTTATCGATGAAATGGCGGTTCGCCGTTTTTCTCCGAAAACCCATGCTAGCTATTTACGTTGGGTTAAAGATCTATCTACTACTTACGATCTGTCCCCCGATTTACTTACCGATCAACAGATTAGCGCGTATTTACGCACGCTCATCAAAGAGCGGAGCTTAAGTAGTAGTACTTGTGCTCAAGCTTTGAATGCCATCTTGTTCTTTTATCGTGCCGTTTTGAATAGAGAATTTGAAGAGCGACTGGTTCCCCCGATTAAACGCGCCAGTAAAATACCGGAGCTGCTTAATCGCGAGGAAGTAAGAAGTATCATTAGTCATTGTCGAAGTCTTAAATATCAGACCGCACTTGAAATGTGTTATGGATGTGGCCTACGTGTCAGTGAGGTCGTAGGCTTGTACGTGAAAGACATTGATGGTGCGGCGAAACGACTGCACATTCATTGTGGTAAAGGTAAAAAAGATCGCTTTGTTCCACTGGGTGATAGCCAACTGAATCATCTTCGAAATTACTGGTGTCATTATCATCCCACCGTAGTGCTGTTTCCCAGCCTAGAGCCCGAAAAACCATTGAGTATTAGCTCTCTGCAGAAATGCTTCAAAGCTGCAAAAGTTGAGGCTAACGTCAGAAAATTAGGGGGAATACACGCCCTGAGACATGCCTATGCAACTCATCAGCTCGAATCGGGCATGCCTTTGAATGTTCTGCAGCGTTACCTTGGGCATTCGAATATCAAAACGACATTGAGGTACACCCATTGGATAGGTCATCACAACGAAAGCTCGGACGGAAGTAAGTTCGACTTAGTTGCTCAACTATGGGAGGAGAGCAAATGAACGCATTATCTCCTTACCAAACCGTATTAACCCAAGGCTTAGAAGAGCTTGATAAAAGCAAAGTCACACCGAGGCAGTGGCAAGTACTCCATCATTTAAGAGACTGCCGAACAGAGCGTATGGGCAGTTACGACTGGCGTTGTCAGCAATGCGGTCATGAAACGCGTTGGTACTGCTCTTGTCGAGACCGCCATTGCCCCAATTGCCAAGAGCAGATGAGGCAGCAATGGTTAACAAAGCGAAGCCAAGATATTTTACCCGTGGCCTATCATCATATGGTTTTTACCTTACCGCACGAGTTCAATGCTCTGGTTAAAGCGCATCCTAAGGTGGTTTATCAATGCTTGTTTCATTCAGTGTGGGCAACATTATGCGCGTTTGCTAATGAGCGGCATCACCTTGTCGGTCAACTTGGAGCATTAATGGTTCTTCATACTTGGGGAAGAAACTTGAGTCAACATACTCATATTCATTGCCTACTACCGAGTGGGGTGCTGACAAAAGATCGGCAATGGCAACCGACAAGAAAAGAGAGTTACCTGCTTCCGGTTAAAGCCTTATCTGTTCGCTTTAAGAAAGAGATGTTATGTCGAGTAAGCGAGTTGATAGCGACGCACAGTAATTTATTAGAGGAAGCCGCTCGTAAGAGATGGGTTGTGTACAGTAAACCTGTACTTCAGGAGCCCACAGCGGTAGTGGGTTATTTATCTCGGTATTGCAATCGTATTGGGTTAAATCCAAACCAATTAAGTTATAACGTGGATGGCCGTATCACGATGAGTTACAAAGACTATCGAACCAATGGGACGCAAAGAATGTGTTGTAATGCGGGCGAGTTACTTCGACGCTTACTTTTACATGTGTTGCCTAAAGGGCTAATGCGAATACGCTACTATGGCTTTTTAGCTAATGCGGTACGGGTAAAAGCGATAGCGGAAATTAGGCATAGCTTACAAGAGCGACCCGTAGAGAAATCGGAAGTGCTGA